>CANHBY010000252.1 GCA_947458895.1 Burkholderiales bacterium
GAGACGGCCACACCCCCCCGAGAACAGGGTGTCTCCGCAGAAGAGCACTCCCGCTTCATCTGTTCTGGGCATCAGGTAGGCGACATGGCCTGCCGTGTGGCCAGGAACCCGCATGACCTGAAATTTCCAGTCTGCGATGTGGATGGTTTGGCCATCTGACACGGCCTCGCAGGGGCCTGGAATGCTCTCGCCCGAGGGGCCCCAAACCTTGCCCTGCAGCACTTCGTGCAGACCAGCCAGGCCCCCCACATGATCCTGGTGGTGATGGGTCACTAGAATGCCCACCAAGTTGAGATTCAGCGCGGCCAGTGTTTGCCGAACGGGCACACTGTCACCGGGGTCCACCACAACCGCCTGCCGTCCATCGTGCAGCATCCAGATGTAGTTGTCAGTGAATGCGGGTAAAGCAATTAGATTCATGAGCAATGGCGCAACGATTTTTGGGTTGAGCCCTTGGCTGGAGTCGCCAGCGGGGCAGTATGTGTTGAACTGGGAGCAGCAGCAGCTCGACGCTGCCGTGGCCGACATTTTTGGGTTTCATGCCTTGCAGATCGGCCTGCCTGAGTTGCAAGGCTTGCGAGCCAATCGAATGCCGCATCGTTGGCAAGCCAGCGATTCGCCTCACGCGCACATCGCGGTTCAATGTGACTTCGATGCCTTGCCCTTTGACAGCCAGAGCCTTGATTTGGTGGTGTTGCCTCATACCCTGGAAACCTCTCCTGACCCACATCATGCCCTGCGTGAGGTTGAGCGTGTGTTGATGCCTGAGGGGCGCGTGGTGATTTTGGGCTTCAACCCTAACAGCCTTTGGGGCGCGCGCCAAAATTTTGGCCGGCTTCGCCAGCGCCTGGCACTGGGCTCTTCGCCACTGTTTTTTCCTGGATCCTTCGAGCTGATCACCCAAGGCCGCCTGCGCGACTGGCTGCATCTTCTCAACCTGGAGGTGGAGGGTGGTTGTTTCGGCTGTTACCGGCCTCCCATCAATCAGGGGGGCTGGTTGGAGCATTTCGGCTGGATGGAATCTGCTGGCGACCGATGGTGGCCCATGCTGGGCGCGGTGTATCTGCTCGTCGCCGTCAAGCGAGTACGGGGTCTGCGTTTGGTCGGCTTGGCCAAGCGTTCTCGTCTCAAGCGCAAGGCTGCCTCCGCCGTTGTAGCCCATCGTCACGTTCAACCCAACCCTGGTACAAAAGATTTTTCATGACGCCTCCTGATTCAGCCTCAACGCTAAAGCGCCCTCATGTCACGATTTATAGCGATGGGGCTTGCAAAGGTAATCCAGGCCCGGGAGGTTGGGGAGCCTGGTTAGCTTGGGAGGGCCACGAAAAGGAGCTCTTCGGCGGTGAAGCTACCACCACCAACAATCGCATGGAACTCACGGCCGTGATTCAGGCCTTGGCCAGCCTCAAGCGCACATGCGATGTGGTCATCTACACCGACAGCGAGTACGTCCGAAAAGGTATCACTGAGTGGATTCATGGCTGGAAGCAACGCGGCTGGAAAACTGCCGACAAAAAGCCAGTGAAAAATTCTGACTTGTGGCAGCAACTGGATGCGCAGGGTCGGCTGCATCACGTTGACTGGCGCTGGGTCAAGGGACACTCGGGAGACCCTGGCAATGAGCGCGCCGATCAGTTGGCCAACCGGGGCGTGGCCTCGGTGGGCGCCTGAAGCAGAGTCCTTTTTCTTGTTGGGTCACGCAGCGTTGTCCCTTCGTCACCGTGCGGTTGGGTGGGTTGCCACCTTGGTGATGCTGAGCGCGGTAATGGCGATGTTGGTGAAAGGGGGGGAGCTGATTTGGCTCTTTGACTTTCCAGAAACTTGAGCTTCTGCTGCACGGGCAATGTCAGTGACGCTGTGAATTGGATGCCGTGGCCTGTGCGGCGCCGCCATTGCTTCCCTGCCTCCTGGTGTGGAGGCATGAACTAAAAAGTCTGGCGAGCGGCAGCCCCACAGCCTTAGGAAACCGTCTCGTTCACCTCAACGAGACGCCATAGCCACCCCTTCGGACCCTCCTTCTGACTTGCGTTGAGACTTGCCGACGCCGCTCTTTTCGAGGCTGCTATACCAGCGGCGCATGGCCACATTGATCATGTTTTTGGCCCGCGATGGCAGCGGAACGTAGCCCTCCTTGATCGCGATTTCGTCACCCCTCTGCAGGGCTTGTTCGAAGAAGTCGAGCACCCTTACGCTGTTGGTGTTTTGGTCTTTCAGCGGAACGAGTACGTAGGTGGCTGATGCAATGGGCCAGCAACCTGGGCAACCCGTATCGGTGAGGTCCATTTCGAAGGTGGGGTCTTGGTCGATACTCATCAACTCCCAGTCAGCTGCTCGCATGGCCAACTGAAGCGAATCGTGATTGGCCTTGACGAACTTGCCCCATTGGTTTTTCATCTGGACGGTCGGAAGCCCCAGATCCATGGCAATGGAATAGTCAACATAGCCGATGGCGCCAGCCGTTTCTCGCACGACCTTGATGATCTCTGTAGAGGTCTTCCCGCCTCGGCCTGTACTCACGCTGAGGTTGCTGGTGGGGCCGATGTCAGTCTTGAAGTTGGCATTGATTTTCGATAGGTACGAGGTCAACACAAATGAGGTACCCGAACTTTCACTGCGAAATACTGGCACCACGGCGGTAGCGGGTAACGGGAGATCAGGATTCAATGCCTGGATGGCGGGGTCGTTCCATTTTTTGATCGTGCCTAGGTAAATGCGGGCCACGACATCACCGTCAAGTTTGATCTTCTCGCTGTCAATGCCGGGTAGGCTGGTCATCAACACCGCGCCACCAATCGCCGCAGGGAACTGTGCCAAGCCGGCTGCCGCCAGGGCGGCCCTGTTGAGTGGGCGGTCAGAGGCGCCGAAATCGACGGTACGATCTTGCGCTGCTTTGATACCGGCACCAGAGCCCACCGGCGCGTAGTCGAGTCGCGACTCAGGTGCTTTGGCAATGCTTTGACTCCAGCTTCGGTAGAGCTGAGAAGCGAAGCTTGAGCCCGCACCCTTGAGTTCGGCCTGCGCGTTTGACAAAACCGTCGCCAACATCAGCCCCATCCACAAAGTTCTCTTTTTCACAGAATCTCCTCTGGCGTTAACCTCGACTCAAACAAACTGCCAAAAAGGCATTACCTCGATGACTGACATCGAAATTTACGCAGTTGAGAGCTTCATGTGATGGCAGCGAAAGGAATAAAGATCGGATCAGCGTGATCGAATGCTCAAAGGGGAGATGCTTGCGCATGGCTCCCTCTTTTTTTGACTGGGCATTGAGCCACCCCAAGCTACAAATTGTGCACTAGCTCCATCGCCTGTTCGATCCGGTCCACCGCATGCAAGGTCAGGCCCTCAATGGGCTTTTTGGGTGCATTGGCTTTGGGAACCATGGC
>CANHBY010000253.1 GCA_947458895.1 Burkholderiales bacterium
AGCTTTGACGGAAAGAGGGTCGACGCCCGAGACCAAGATGCCCTGTTTCGCTTGCGTCGTCGTTTGGGCATGCTGTTTCAATTCGGCGCTTTATTTACCGACCTGAGTGTGTTTGACAACGTGGCCTTCCCCCTGCGGGAGCATTCCAGCCTCGATGAGTCCATGATCAGAGACATCGTCTTGATGAAGCTCAATGCGGTGGGTTTGCGTGGTGCCGCGCAACTTCGTATCTCGGAAATCTCAGGTGGCATGGCTCGCCGCGTGGCCTTGGCGCGGGCCATCGCACTCGACCCCGAATGCCTGATGTACGACGAGCCCTTTGCGGGGCTCGACCCCATCTCCATGGGCGTGACCGCCAACCTGATCCGCACCCTCAATGACACCACCGGCGCCACCAGCCTGATGGTCTCGCACGATGTGCAGGAATGCTTTGCGATTTGTGATTACGCTTATCTCTTGTCTTCGCAGGGGCGTGTGGTGGCCCATGGCCGGCCTGAAGAGCTCAGCGCCTCCGAGGACCCCGAGGTTCGGCAATTTATCCGTGGCGAGCCAGACGGCCCGGTGCGGTTTCACTACCCCGCCAAGCCCTTGGCGCAAGAGCTGGGGGTGCGTGTATGACAGCGTTGCTCGCATGGCTGGGTCGGTGGGTGCTCGGGGTGCTGGAGGTGCTCGGCCACCACGCCTTCTTTTTCTCAGACCTCCTGCGCCACTTGCCCGCCGCACTGCGCCGACCCTACCTCGTGGTGGCGCAAATTTTTGCCTTGGGCAATTTGTCGCTCGTCATCATCATGGCCTCTGGCATGGCCGTGGGGTTTGTGCTGGCCTTGCAGATGTACTACGCCTTGGTGACCTATGGGGCAGCTGAGTCGCTGGGCCTGATCGTCAACCTCTCTTTGGTGCGAGAGCTCGGGCCTGTGGTGGCGGCACTGCTTTTTGCGGGGCGCGCGGGCACCTCATTGACCGCCGAGATCGGCCTCATGAAGGCTGGAGAGCAGCTCGCTGCCATGGAGATGATGGCCATTGACCCCAGAAGCCGTGTGCTCGCACCTCGCTTTTTGGCGGGCATCGTGTCCATGCCGCTGCTGGCCGCCTTGTTCTCGGCCGTGGGCATCTTGGGTGCCTATGTGGTCGCGGTGCTGCTGATCGGTGTGGACTCTGGAAACTTCTGGTCCATCATGCAGCATCAGGTGGATGTGTGGCGCGATGTGGGCAATGGCATTGTCAAGAGCGCCGTGTTTGGGTTGATTTGTACCTTTGTGGCCCTTTACCAAGGGTATGAGGCCAAGGCCACCCCCGAGGGTGTGGCCCAAGCGACAACGCGAACCGTGGTGATTGCTTCGCTTGCTGTGTTGGGCATGGATTTCGTATTGACCGCTGCCATGTTCTCTACGCCCTGATGGGCCCAAAATTGATTTCGACGAAGCTCAGACCATGAACAAAAAAAGTATCGAGATTTGGGTTGGTTTGTTTGTCCTGCTGGGGCTGGGGGGCATGGTGTTCCTCGCCCTCAAGGCCGCCAACTTGGGTCAATTCAGTGCGAATTCCAATACCTACACCCTCTACGCCCGTTTCGAAAATATCGGTGGGCTCAAGGTTCGCGCGCCTGTGCGCAGCGCGGGGGTCACGGTGGGGCGGGTGGCTTCCATCAAGCTGGACACTAGCCGGGGAGCTCCCTACATGGGCGAGGTTCGCTTGGAAGTGAGCCAAGACATGCCCTTTCCCATCGACAGTTCAGCGCAAATCCTGACCTCTGGCTTGTTGGGTGATCAGTATGTTGGCCTCGAGGCGGGCGGTGAGGAAACCAATCTCAAGGCCGGTGAGGTCATCAAGCAGACCCAATCCGCGGTGGTGCTTGAGAAGTTGATTGGCCAGTTCTTGTTCAGCAAGGCGGCTGAGGCGGGGAGCAAAAAATGAAGTTGCGCAGCTTCGCTGGCCGAGGCTGGTGTGCTGCGCTGGTCTTGGTGCTGTTGCAGGGGTGTGCGTCAACTCCTCAGTTGTCGGCACCTGCCAAGCCTGATATCGACCCCTGGGAGAGCTGGAACCGCAAGGTTTTCACCTTCAACGATGGCCTTGATCATGCGGTTGTGAAGCCCACAGCAACGGCCTACCGCCAGTTCGTTCCGCAGTTTGTTCGCTCTGGTGTGGGCAACTTCTTTGGCAACTTTACTGATGCCTGGTCGGCTGTGAACAACCTCCTGCAGGGCAAGGGTGAGCGTGGTTTCAGCGACATCATGCGGGTTGGCACGAACACAGTTTTGGGTGTCTTTGGGTTGTTTGATGTGGCCACTGAAGCGGGCATTGAGCGCACCAGGGAAGACTTTGGCCAGACTCTCGGGGTGTGGGGTGTGCCGCCGGGGCCTTATGTCGTTTGGCCAGTGTTCGGGCCATCGAGTGTGCGAGAGTCAATGGCGCTGCCACTTGACTTGTCGGTGACGCCAGCATTTGCCATCAATGAGACCGCCCCTTTGTTTGGGGTGGCAATCCTTCAGTTGGTCCATGTTCGAGCCAATTTGCTGGGGGCCAGCAGCCTGCTGGATGATGTCGCGCTGGATCGATATTCCTTTTTGCGAGACGCCTATTTGCAGCGTCGACGCTACCTTGTTTATGACGGTGACCCCCCGGAGCCGCCGCCCGACCCTGACGATGCTGATCCAGCCACCGAACCGGAGCCCAAGCCTGATGAATCGAATGGGAACCCCAGGGCTGGCGATTGATCTCACAAACTGATTTTTTGTAAGACTTGAAAGGAATGACATGCAGTTGATTCAATGGGTACGTTCGCTGAGGGGCCTTCTGGGTCGCACTTTGGTAGTTGCCGCCTGCGCCACTTTGGCCATGGGTGCGGTGCGTGCCGAAGAGGGTATGGCACCCGATGCCTTGATCAAAGCCGTGTCCAGCGAGGTCATTGAAGCGGCCAAGGCCGATAAGTCTTTGCAGGCCGGAGATTTGCAAAAGGTCATCGTGTTGGTTGATTCCAAGGTGATGCCCCATGTGAACTTCGATCGAATGACCATCGCCACCGTGGGTGCGCGGCACTGGAAAACCGCCACCGATGAACAGAAAAAGCGCCTGCTCGAGGAGTACAAATCCCTTCTGATGCGCACCTACGCGGGTGCGCTGTCGATGGTCAAGGACCAAACGGTTCAGGTCAGCCCATCTCGGGCTCAACCAGGCGACACCGATGTGCTCGTGCGCACCAAGGTGAAGGGGGGCTCCGAGCCGATTCAACTGGACTATCGGCTCGAAAAAACCGACCAAGGCTGGAAGATTTACGACGTCAATGTGGCTGGCTTTTGGCTGACGGAGCAATTCCGCAGTAGCTGGGCGCAGGAAATCAGTGCCAATGGGCTTGACGGCCTGATCGCAGCGCTGGCCAAGCGCAAC
>CANHBY010000254.1 GCA_947458895.1 Burkholderiales bacterium
ACCCGCCGTAGCTCCAGCCAGACATGCCAATGCGGGCGGCATCGACGAAGCCGAGTGAGACCAGGTGTTCCACACCAGCCTTCTGGTCTTGCACTTCGATCTCTCCGAACTTGCGATAGAGCTTGGCTTCCCACAGATGGCCACGGCCACCGGAACCGCGGTTGTCCACCTGCCAGATCACAAAGCCGCGGTGGGCCAGCACCTGATCGAGATTCGCGCCGCCGTTCCAGGAGTTGCGTACGGTCTGCGCATGGGGTCCGCCGTATACCATCACAATCGCTGGGTACTTCTTGGTGGGGTCAAAGTTCTTCGGCTTGATCATCCGCGCTTGCAGCGTTGCTCCGTCCTTGGCCTTGAAGGTAAGAAACTCCGTTGGCAGGATGTCGATCTCATCGAGGACGCGACGATCGGATGCCTTCAGTTGCTCGATCAGTTGCCCGTCTGCAGTATGCAGGGTTTGGCGAACTGGAGCATCGATGGCGGAATAGCTATCGGTATAGAACTCTGCCGTGGGGCTCATCGAGATGCTGTGCGTCCCGGCCTCTGTGGTGAGCTTGCGCTTGTTCTTGCCATCAAAGCCGATGGAATAGAGATGGCGCTCGAGATGGCTCACTTCAGTCGAGGTGTAGTACACCAGCTTCTTGTCAAAGTTCACTCCAACCAGATCACTCACTTCCCAATCGCCTTTGGTGATTTGTCCCAGGTCTTTGCCATCAAAGCCTACGAGATAAAGATGCCTTGAGCCCGTGCGCTCGCTGGCCCACACCATTTGCTTGCGGCTAGCATCGATGCGGGTGAGCGAGTGAACGTTGATCCAGTAAGGATCTGTCTCGGCAAAGACTTTGCGGATTTGCCGGGTCTCCCAGTTGGCGGCGAAGAACTCGAGCTTGTCCTGTACTCGTGTCATGCGCTGCACACTGACTTCACTCTGATTCATCCAGGCGACGCGAGCCAGTAAATAATCACGCGTCTCGCCAAGATCCATCCAGCGAGTCTTGGCCGTTTCGAGATCGACAACCCCGAGGCGAACGTCTGCATTGGGAGTTCCTGCCTGCGGGTAGCGTTCGGGCTCGGGTACAGCGGGAGTCTTCAACAGATCGGCCTGCGGATAGATCATCTCTTTCGAGACATCGAATTGAAGATAGGCGATGCGAGCCGAGTCGGGGCTCCACCAATAAGCGGTGTTGAGATCGAGCTCTTCCGGGTAGACCCAATTGAGCTTGGCGTTGAGCAGTGTCTCTGAGCCGTCGCGGGTCAGCCTGGTTACTTTGCCGCTGGCGATGTCCTGAACATAGAGGTCATGGTGGATGCGGTAGCTGACTTTCTTGCCGTCCGGACTCAGCTTGGGGTCGGCTTCGGTGGCCTCTGTCTTGGTGAGTTGTTTCGGAGTGTCCTGACCGATCGTGATCCAGAACAAGTCGCCGCCTTCGGCCACCAACAGCGCGGACGAATCGGGAGCCCACTGATAGCGCTGCTCAGAGACACGCCGATTCTGCCAGGCGAAGGCCGCATCGGGATTGGAGTCTTTGACGGCGAGTGCGCTGAGCTCGCTCAGCTTGGCGAAGATCACCTTCGAGGTCTTGGTGCGGCAGTCATAGAGGTGCAGCGATCCTCCGCGGTAATGAGCGAACTGGTGGCCATTCGGTGCCCAGATTGGCGATAGCGGCCCATCAAACATGGTTCTCTGTTTGAGCGTCTCCAGCGTGACCGGCTTCTTCTGAGCCAGCAAAGAACAGGCCAGGGTAAGGCCAAGAAAAAGATTACGTCGCAAGGTCATCGTTAACATATAGTTTGGCATTAAGCATGGAAATCCATTTTTGGGGCGCCACACGCACAGTCACCGGGTCGATGCATGAGTTGCGGCACGGCAATCGACGGATTCTTCTGGACTGCGGCTTATTTCAGGGCCGACGAAACGAGGCGCGGGATCGCAATTGCTGCTTTCCCTTTCCGCCCTCGACCGTGGATCGCGTGATCTTGAGCCACGCCCACATTGATCATTCGGGCAACTTGCCCAACCTGGTGAAGCAGGGTTTTGATGGCCCCATTCATGCAACGGCGGCGACGCAAGACCTCTGCCGGGCGATGTTGAAAGACAGCGCCTACCTGCAGCAGCGCGATGCAGAGTACCTGATGCGCCGACGCGACCGTCGCAAGCGCGTGATGGATAACTACGAAGAACCAGTAGTCGAGCCACTGTACACGACAGAGGATGCCGAGAGGACCTTTCCGCTTTTTCGTGACCTGCCCATGAATGGGGCGATCGATCTGGGCGAAGGTTTGCGTGCCGAGACAGTCGAAGCCGGTCACATGCTTGGCAGTGTCTCTTTGGTTGTAACCGACGGTAAGGTTCGGATCGGATTTTCAGGTGATGTCGGGCGCGCCAATCTGCCGATCATCCGTGATCCGCAGCCAATGCTGCCCTGCGACTACCTCATCATGGAGTCGACCTACGGTGACCGGCTGCACCAGGATGAAGGTTCGGTGCTCGACAAGTTGGCCGACATCATCAATCGCACGGCAGCCCGTGGGGGCAAGATTGTTGTCCCTTCCTTTGCCGTTGGCCGAACCCAGCAGCTGGTCCTGCTCTTGAACCAGTTGGTGATGGCGAAGCGAATTCCGAATATCCCAATCTTTGTGGATTCGCCGCTCGCCGTCAATGTCACCGAGACATTTCGCAAGTACAGCAACCTGTTTGATGCCGAGACGGCGAAGATGCTCGCTGAGGATGCAGAGGGTGATGTCTTCGGATTTGCCCGGCTGCGCTACATCCGCGATGTCGCCGATAGCAAGGCACTGAATGATCTGCGGGGGCCGATGCTGGTGATCTCGGCTAGTGGCATGTGTGAAGCAGGGCGCGTGATTCACCACTTGCGCAACACGATCTCAGACCCGCGCAACACGGTACTGATTACGGGCTTCCAGGCAGAGAATACGCTGGGAAGAAAGATCCTCGACAAGTGGCCTGAGGTGCCGATTTTCGGTGAGATGTTCCGACTGCGAGCCGAGGTGACCAAGATCAACGAACTCAGCGGCCATGCCGATCAACGAGAGTTACTCGAATGGCTGAAGCCCATAGCTGGAGGCTTGAAGAAGATTTTTCTGGTGCATGGAGAAGCGAGGCAACAGGCAGCCTTCAAGATTGCGGTCGAGGCCACCTATGATGTGGAAGTAGTGATGCCGGAGCGAGGGGACTCCTGCGAGGCGAACTAGGGAATCTCGATCATCTTGGGCGTGATCTTGTCCTTCTGATAGACAGGGCTGATGACGAGATCCTTGAGGGGATCTTCCTTGACCGGGGCAGGTGCGACGACGATGGTCTCCGTGGAACCACCACCCAGGAAAATGCCTCCGCGGCGATTGCGGGGGAGTCGGGGTGCGAC
>CANHBY010000255.1 GCA_947458895.1 Burkholderiales bacterium
CAACCCAAGCGCAACCCCACCACCAGCACCACCGGCCAGCCGAGCTCAACCGCCACGTCATCCAGCCCCCATCGCGGCGCTTCATGGATCTGACTGAGGGGAACACAAAAGCCCCCTGCCCCCTCGGTCACCAAAACCTCGGCTTCCTCGCTCACCGCCAATGCCCGCTCGCGCCAGCCACCGCGAGGCAACCGCACCCCCTCTTGCTGGGCAGCGATGTGAGGCGCACAGGCGGCACGGAATTGAAATGGTCCCACTTTGTGCGGATCCAGGCTGACATTCGAAGCCGCCTGCAGGGCCTGCACATCGTCATTGACTGCAGGCAACCTGCCCTCCTCCAAGCCTGCAGCCACAGGCTTGAAACCAGCGCAGCGAAACCCCTGCCTAGCCAGCAACGTGAGCAAGCCTGCACTGATGCAGGTCTTGCCAACACCCGTGTCAGTTCCCGTGACAAAAAAGCCCCTCACATGGCCCCCATGGCAGCGTTCGCGAGCGCCGCTAAAAGCTGGTCCACATCGGCAGCGGTGTGCGATGCG
The DNA here is from genome assembly GCA_947458895.1 of Burkholderiales bacterium. Classification (GTDB taxonomy): domain Bacteria; phylum Pseudomonadota; class Gammaproteobacteria; order Burkholderiales; family Burkholderiaceae_C; genus CANHBY01. The sequence goes on from CANHBY010000255.1 coordinate 537, forward strand.
CTGAGCGTGATGCGCAGCCGCGCCGTGCCGATGGGCACAGTGGGTGGACGAATCGCCGGCACCCACAGCCCCTGCTGCTCGAGCTGCGCACTTAAAGCCAGCGTGGACGCGTTGTCGCCCACCATCAGCGGTTGAATGGCGGTGATTGACTCAGCCCAACGCCAGCCACGCTGAGCCCACGGAGAATCAGGGCTGCTCCGCAGCCGCTGAATCAAAGCCCCCAGGTGGGCTCGCCTGGCGACCCCCTCTTCGGATTGAATCAAGCGCAAACTGGTCAACAGGGCATGGGCTTGGGCCGGCGACGAGGCCGTGGTGTAAATGTAGGACCGGCCTGCATTGATCAACCACTCGATGATGACCGGGTGGGCCGCCACGAAGGCACCCGCCACCCCAGCCGCCTTGCCCAGCGTACCCATGTAGATGAAACGCTCGCCACCCACCCCACAGTACGCCAAGCTGCCCTGGCCACGCTCCCCCAAGACACCGAAGCCGTGGGCATCATCAACCACCACCCAGGCATCATGGGCCTCAGCCAAACGCAAGAGCTCTCGCAAGGGAGCCACACTTCCATCCATGCTGAAGACCGCATCGGTGACGATGAGCTTCAACGGCGTCGTGCACTGTTGCAGCTGGTAGGCCAAGCGCTCCATGTCAGCATTCGGATAACGCTGTACTTTGGCTGCGGCCAGCAAAGCGCCGTCAATCAGTGAGGCATGGTTGAGCTTGTCGCAAAAGAGGGTGGCATCCGACGAGCCCAGCGCCGTCAGCACAGCCAGGTTGGCCATGTAACCTGTTGAAAAGTACAAGGCCCTGGCGCCAGGAATGAAGGGGGCTTGCATGTGGCCCAGTTCAGATTCCAACTGCGCATGGGCCGCGCTGTGGCCGCTGATGAGATGAGAGGCCCCACTGCCCACACCATAGAGCCGAGCACCCTCAGCCCAGGCATTGATGAGCTCGGGATGATTGGCCAGCCCGAGGTAGTCGTTGCTACAAAAAGCCAGTAGCGCCTTTGTTTCACTGGCCTGGGGCGCAAGCTCGTCGCCCCCTTGCAGCTCAGCGCGAGCCACCTGCAGTTGGGGCTGGCAGGGGCCCATGGAGATGCGCAGGCGACGCCTGGTGTGCTGGGCCTCTCGCTCAGCCAGTTGCTCGCGTAAACGCTCAAGCATTGAACCTAGGAACAGCAGTTGGACACGTCCGAGTGGGCCGTGATGGGACGCGCTGGCAAGGCGCGAGGACGCTGCGGGCCATTGCCCGCAAGGACGAGCAACGCCGCCAGCGCGTTCCAGCACGGCTCAATCGGGCGTATAGCGCTCTCAGCAAACTGAAAAAGCTAGCCGTGGTCAACATGTCAACACCCATCGGGAATTCCTCGCGGAATAAAGCGGTCGACTGCTGTTTCTAGGTTCAGCACATCCTGGAGGGTGGCCAGGGTTTGCTCGGCCGCCCAAGCATAGTCGTCTGGTTTGAGAAGGTAAGGCGGCATCAGATAGACCGTTTGACCTATGGGCCGAATCAGCAACTCGCGGGAGCGCGCTGCTTGATGAAACCGCTCAGAAAAATCAGGTATTTCAGCCTTCACATCGAAGGCCCACACCATGCCCTGTTGGCGCACATGGGACAGACGCTCATCGCCCTGCAAGGCATGCCACGCCTGGCTCAGTGGCGCACTGAGCTGCACATTGCGGGCGAGAACATCGTCATGCTCAAATCGTTCCAACACGGCCCAAGCAGCCCGACAGGCCAGCGCATTGCCGCTGTAGGAATGAGAGTGCAGAAACGATCGTGCCGCATCATCAAACCAAAAGGCTTGGTAGATTTCATCGCGAACCAACACCACCGAAAGTGGCAAATACCCCCCCGTGATGCCCTTAGACAAGGTGATGAAATCAGGCCACACCGCTTGCTGGCCAGGCAGGGTCGCTTGCTCAAAAGCGAAGAAGGTTCCGGTGCGGCCACACCCCACCGCAATTTCATCAGCGATCAAGTGAACGCCCCACTGCTGGCACAGGCCATGCACCCCGCGCAGATAAGAGGCCTGATGCATGGCCATGCCAGCGGCACACTGAATCAGCGGCTCGATGATGAGCGCCGCCACTTGCCCCTGACGAGCCTGCAGCAAATCTGCAAGCGCCTGCAAGGCTCGCTGCGTGAGCTGCTCAGCGGTCTCATCAGGGCCCGCCTGCCGAAGATCAGGCGACATCACCGTGTGAGCACGCATCAACAGCGGGTCATAGGCATCGCGAAAAATCGCGACATCAGTCACTGACAAGGCGCCCAATGTTTCGCCGTGGTAGCCATTTTTCAGGCAAACGAACTCACGCTTTTCCGACTGGCCCTGGTTGCGCCAAGCGTGAAAACTCATTTTCAGAGCAATCTCAACAGCCGAGGCACCATCGCTGCCGTAAAAGGCATGACCCAAAACACCGCCTGTGCGTGCCGACAATTTTTCAGCCACTTGCACCGCACTTTCCTGAGTGCAGCCCGCGAGCATCACGTGGGGCAAGGTGTCGAGCTGGTCTTTCAGCGCGGCATTGAGGGTGGGGTCAGCGTGACCAAAGAGGTTGACCCACCACGAGCTGATCGCATCAAAGTAGCGTCGCCCCTGGGTATCAAACAGCCAGGGGCCTTCACCCCTGGCAATGGCCAGCGGCGGCGTATTTTGAGCACGCTTCATGCGTGTGCACGGATGCCAGACGCTGCGAAGACTGCGAGCCGCCAAATCACTCATGAAACAAGCGAGCCGGTGCCGGGTCAGCTGGCCTCAAGGCCAAGTTTGGCGAACAAACGTTGGTCGCGCTCCCAATCAGGGTTGCCGGTGGTCAGGAGCTTGTCACC
>CANHBY010000256.1 GCA_947458895.1 Burkholderiales bacterium
AGACTCACCCGAGCCTGACCTGAGACAGGCTCATGGCCGGCAGAGCCCATTGGGCCCCAGTGCCAGCACTGGCCGTCCCAGCGCAGGCTGCCAGGGTGCCGCACAGACGCCCGGTACAGCCCATAGCCACAACCCAGCGAAAACGAAATCGACAAGGCAGCCACGAGAGAAGGCCCATTTGCTGAATGGAAAGAGCTCACCCACCAAGCAGCCAATACACCCCAGAGTAGCAAAAATATGGCCGCGACAAAAATAAGCCACCCGACAGACCTCTGCGGACAGAGTTGAAAGGCGGGGGCTGATCGCATCAAGTTCGCTTGAACACCAAGGTGCCGTTGGTACCGCCAAAACCGAAGTTGTTCTTCACCGCATACTCGATCTTCATGTCACGCGCCGTGTTAGCGCAGTAATCAAGATCACATTCAGGATCTTGATTGAAGATATTGATGGTCGGTGGTGACACTTGGTTGTGCAGAGCCAGCACAGTGAAAACAGACTCCACCCCCCCTGCCCCGCCCAACAAGTGACCGGTCATGGATTTGGTGGAATTCACAACCAACTTGCTGGCGTGTGAGCCGAAGGCCAGTTTGATAGCATTGGTCTCGTTCGCATCGCCTAACGGCGTGGAGGTGCCGTGTGCGTTGAGGTATTGAACCTGATCGGCATCAATGCCCGCATTGCGCAGAGCCGCACGCATTGAGCGCTTGGGGCCGTCAACGTTAGGCGCGGTCATGTGGTAGGCATCGGCGCCCATGCCAAAGCCTGAGAGCTCGGCGTAAATCTTGGCGCCACGCTTTTTGGCATGCTCATACTCTTCGAGGACCAACACGCCAGCCCCCTCACCCAACACGAAGCCATCACGATCTTTATCCCAGGGTCGGGATGCCGTTCGGGGGTCATCATTTCGGGTCGACAAGGCGCGGGCTGCAGCAAAGCCACCCACACCCAGAGGGGAAACAGTGGCCTCGGCGCCACCGGCGACCATCACGTCGGCGTCACCATACTCAATGAGACGACCTGCCTCACCGATGCAATGCAGGCCGGTGGTGCAGGCCGTGACGATGGCCAGGTTCGGGCCTTGGAACCCGAACCGGATCGACACATGACCGGAGATCATGTTGATGATCGAGGCAGGCACAAAGAATGGCGATACGCGGCGCGGGCCACGTGCCACCAGTTCTGCGTGGGTTTCCTCGATCAGCGGCAAACCACCGATGCCTGAGCCCACCAAACAACCGATCCGCTCAGCCTGAGTCTCGGTTAATTCAGCATTGATGGGCAGCCCAGCATCCTTGACGGCCTGGACTGAGGCAGCCAAGCCGTAGTGGATGAAGGTGTCCATGGTCCGGGCCTCCTTGGTGGAAAGATATTCTTCCACTTTGAAGTCCTTGACCTCGCCAGCAAACCGGCAGGCAAAACTGGAGGCATCAAACTTGGTGATTTGATCAATTCCAGAACGACCAGCCAACAAATTGGCCCAACCTTCGGCCACTGTGTTGCCCACTGGACTGATCAGTCCAAGCCCTGTGACGACGACGCGACGACGAGTCATTGGGTCAGCACCAGATCAGCTTTTTTGGTGATTCACGGCGTAATCGATAGCCAATTGAACCGTGGTGATCTTCTCAGCCTCTTCGTCAGGAATTTCGATGCCGAATTCATCTTCCAGAGCCATTACCAATTCAACGGTGTCGAGTGAGTCGGCGCCGAGGTCGGCCACGAAGGCCTTGTCGCCAATCACGTCAGCTTCTGGAACGCCAAGTTGCTCGGCAATGATTTTCTTAACGCGTGCTTCGATATCGCTCATAACTCCTCCGGGAGTGTTGTCTGGAAAGGAACCCGTTATTCTAAAGGTTACAAGGTGTCATTCAAACGACACCCTGCATGGAGCGGTCGGGGCATATCCGCCGCAAGGTAAACCTTGCCCTCAACGAAACTAAACCATGTACATGCCGCCGTTCACATGCAACTCGGTGCCGGTGATGTAGCCAGCATGGGGAGACGCCAAAAAAGCCACGGCATGCGCCACATCAGAGGCCTGCCCAAGACGCCCCAGGGGGATCTGGGTCTTCAATGCGGCCGTTTGTGCTTCGGTCAGGGCGTGGGTCATGTCGGTCTCAATGAAGCCCGGCGCCACGCAGTTGACGGTGATGTTGCGGCTGCCCAGCTCACGTGCCAACGCGCGGGTGAGCCCGGCCACGCCAGCCTTGGCTGCAGCGTAATTGGCCTGCCCAGGGTTGCCGCTGGCGCCCACCACCGAAGTGATGTTGATCACGCGGCCATAGCGCTGCTTCATCATCGGACGCATCACCGCACGGCTGGCCCTGAACACAGCCTTGAGATTGGTGTCAAGAACGGCGTCCCAGTCTTCGTCTTTCATTCGCATGGCGAGGTTATCGCGCGTGATGCCAGCGTTGTTGACCAGGATGTGCAAACCACCCTGCTGCTTGACGATGCCCTCAATGGCTGCCTCCAGGGCTTGGCCATCGTTCACGTTCAGGCAAATACCCCAACCACCACTGGGGGCGAGGGCTTCTGAGATCGCTTGGGCGCCCGATTCGGTGGTGCCAGTTCCCACCACCTTGACCCCGCGAGCTGCCAGCTCCAGGGCAATTGCACGCCCGATGCCACGAGATGCGCCGGTCACCAGCGCCGTTTGATCGGCCCACTGCATTTGATTGGTCTGCGTCATGGAGTTTTCCTTGTGACTCGGGTTGTCGCTGGATCAGGCCAGAAGGGTCTTGACTTCAATCAAGGTGGCCGGATCGTAGACCGCGCCAGCAGCCAATTCGGGGGCAATTCGCTTGGTCATGCCAGCCAGTACTTTGCCCGGCCCACATTCGACGATGTGCGTCACGCTCCGAGCCGCTAGTGTCGTGTCAGGGCTCAAATGTCGTTTGATCGCGCCGCCATCAAGCCCGCTGGCTAGGCGCGACGAGGAGTCATAGCTTGGGCTATGGCGACGAGAAGCAACGACGCCATCGGGTTTGAGGGCAAGCGAGCAAGCGGCATTTGAGCCCTGATACGACACTAGGGCTTGGATGACTTCCACCCAGCGCACGGGCCCGAAGGCCTGGCGATAAAGCGCATCACGGATGGCATCGGGCTCAGTTTGCACTTGAACGTCGATATTGTTGATGACATCGATCTCAGGCCGACGCACATCGGCCTCCAGCAGCTTGAACTTTAAGCGCTCCGCAGCAGGCTTCATCAGGGTGGAATGGAAGGGGGCCGACACTGGCAACAAGAGTGCGCGCTTCGCACCCTGCGACTTGAGCAGTTCACAAGCTTGGTTCACGCCGGCCTGGGTACCTGCAATCACGGTCTGCTTCGCGTCGTTGAAGTTGGCTGCCTCGACCACGAGAC
>CANHBY010000257.1 GCA_947458895.1 Burkholderiales bacterium
ATCAGGGGCGCTGGGTGGGGCTTGGCGTGAGGGGTGGTGTCACCGCAGACCAGAGTGGCGGCTTGGGCATGCAACCCTAAGGCGTGAACCAAAGGCACGGCAAAGCGAGTGTGTTTGTTGGTGACGATGCCCCAAGGCATGGGCTGGGCTGCAAGCGACTGGAGCAGGGGCTGCATATCGTCAAACACATGAGTAAGTGTGGTCATGCGCTCTTCGTATCGCTGCAAGAACTCGTCGCGCAGGGTATCGAATTCATCATGACCAGGGGCGACATTGAAGGCCGCACCCACCATGCCACGAGCTCCAGCGCCAACCCAGGGGCGCAATTCACTCAGCGGCAGGGCCGCAAGGCCTCGGGCTTGCCGCAGGTCGTTGGCGGCGCCGGCCAGATCGGGCGCACTGTCGATCAACGTGCCATCGAGATCGAACAACACGGCGCGGATGCGGTCTTTCAAGGGGAGGCTCATCGTGGGCGTCGACAGGCGAGCATGTAGTTGACGCTGATGTCGCTCGAAAGGCTGTACTGACGAGTCAGGGGGTTGTACCCCAGCCCCCGGAACTCGGTGGGTTCCAGACCCGCATCACGGCAGGCCTGCGTCAATTCGCTCGGACGAATGAATCGGGCGTATTGATGGGTGCCCTTGGGCAGCAGTTTGAGCAGGTACTCCGCACCCAAGATGGCAAACAGATAAGCCTTGGGGTTGCGATTGAGGGTGGAGAAAAAAACATGCCCGCCGGGCTTGACCAGCTTGGCGCAAGCCAGCACAACGGAGGCAGGGTCGGGCACATGCTCGAGCATTTCCATGCAAGTGACCACATCGAAGGCGCTAGGCCGCTCGTGCGCCAGGGCTTCCGCAGAGATTTCCTGGTACTTCACGTTGAGAGTTTGGGCCTCCATGGCGTGAAGCTGCGCAACCCGGAGGGATTTGGTGGCCAGGTCGATGCCCAGTACCTGAGCTCCCCGGCGCGCCATAGACTCCGACAAAATACCGCCACCACAGCCCACATCGACCACGTTTTTGTTGGCCAACTCGGCTTGCCGGTCAATCCAGTCAAGGCGAAGGGGGTTGATTTGATGCAGGGGCCGAAATTCGCTCTCGGGGTCCCACCAGCGATGAGCCAGGTCGCTGAATTTAGCTAGCTCTTGGGGATCGACGTTGGTGTTCATAGCCACGCATCGTAGCGGAGGATCAAACGAAAAACCCCGCCGAGGCGGGGTTTTGGGGGCTAGCGCCGTGTCAAGGCTCAAATGCCGCTTGCTCGCTTGCCCTCAAACCCGATGGCGTCGTTGCTTCTCGTCGTCATAGCCCAAGCTATGACTCCTCGTCGCGCCTAGCCAGCGGGCTTGATGGCGGCGCGATCAAACGACATCTGAGCCTCGACACGACACTAGATCAAAGACCCGCGGGGAAATCAGCGAACGGTGCGGGTACCGACCACTTCGATTTCAACGCGACGGTTCTTGGCGCGGCCGTCAGTGGTCTTGTTGTCAGCAACGGGTTGCTTCTCGCCCTTGCCTTCGGTGTAGACGCGCGACTTGTCGATGCCTTTGCTGGCCAAATAGGCCTTCACAGCTTCAGAGCGACGCAGCGACAGGGCTTGGTTGTAAGCGTCAGAACCGACCGAGTCAGTGTGGCCCACGGCCACGATGACTTCCAGGTTCACGCCATTGAGCTTCGAGATGACTTCGTCAAGCTTGGCGCTGCCTTCGGGCTTGAGGACAGCTTTGTCAAAGTCAAAAAAGGCGTCAGCAGCAAAGGTGACCTTCTGGCTCACGGGTGCAGCAGGCATAACAGGCGCAGGCACGGGAACCACGACAGGAGCAGGTGCTGGCGCGGGCGCGGGAGCAGGAGCAGCAGCCACCTTGGGAGCGATCGCGCCATCACAGCCAATAGCCGCGGTTGCAGGAGTCCAGTTGCTGCTGCGCCAGCAAGCTTCATTGGTACCGTTTTTCCACACGCCACCGTTGCCGACCCAGTTGGAGGTTTCGGTCGTCTGGGCGAAGGCGCTGGTGGCTGCAAAAGCCAAGGCGATCGTGGATGCGGTTTTAATAAAGTTCATAAGGGGGCTCCTGTGAGGTAAAAATAACGGGGGTATTCGGTCTGATCAGACAACTCTGACAAAATTCTGGCAGCCCATCCAAAGAAGGGTCTGCGGCTAAACCCAGGATTCTGCCATACGATTCATGTTGTTTCGGGAAGTCCAAGTAGGTGTTGTCGAATAGCAAAAACCTCATCAGTCAGCCTAAAGCAGAAGGCTCGCGCGCCCAAGCACGGGGAATAGCCGCGAGGCCCACTGCCGATCAAGAGCGCCCGATCAGGCCTGATCCCGGCGCAGCCTTGCCTGAATTCGAGCCCGAGTCAGGGCCTTCGGCACGTGAAATAGGCAAACAATCCAACGGCCCAACGCCCTTCGAGGCTTGGCCTCGCCAACGGAGATCGGTTTCGCAGAGCATCGCCGGGCGAATGGGATCCAGTGAACACTGCACTAGAATTCGACCTTGACCTCTTTCAAGCAGGCGGCCCATTGAGCGCCTCTCACTGCATGCAACAGTTCGCCAAAGAAACCCTGCCCATCAGTCTCGAGGAGGAGATGCGTCGTTCCTACCTCGATTACGCCATGAGCGTGATCGTAGGCCGCGCGCTCCCCGACGCCCGCGACGGCCTCAAGCCCGTGCACCGGCGAGTGTTGTTCGCCATGCATGAGCTGAACAACGACTGGAACCGCCCCTATAAAAAGTCAGCCCGTATTGTTGGTGACGTGATCGGTAAGTATCACCCTCACGGCGACAGCGCGGTTTACGACACCATCGTCCGCATGGCGCAAGATTTCTCCTTGCGCCATATGCTGGTCGATGGCCAGGGTAACTTCGGTTCGGTCGATGGCGACAATGCCGCTGCCATGCGGTACACCGAAATCCGTTTGTCCAAGATCGCCCACGAAATGCTGGCCGACCTGGACAAGGAGACCGTGGATTTCGGGCCCAACTACGACGGCAGTGAAAGAGAACCTTTGGTCATGCCGACCCGGCTGCCCAATCTGCTCGTCAATGGCTCGTCAGGTATTGCGGTGGGCATGGCCACCAACATACCGCCTCACAACCTCAACGAAGTGGTGGATGCCTGCCACCACCTGTTGAAAAACCCCGAAGCCTCCATCGATGAATTGATGGAAATCATACCGGCCCCCGACTTCCCGACCGCCGGCATCATCTACGGCTTGAGCGGCGTGCGAGACGGCTACCGCACCGGCCGCGGCAAGGTGGTGATGCGGGCGAAGTGTCACTTCGAAGACATCGACAAGGGGCAGCGCCAGTCCATCATCGTTGATGAAATCCCCTACCAGGTGAACAAGAAGAACCTGC
>CANHBY010000258.1 GCA_947458895.1 Burkholderiales bacterium
ATCGACAACATCGATACTCTGCGTAGCGAGGTCGCCGAATTCGCAGCCCGCACGCAGGCTGAACACGTCTTAGGTTTTGCGCCACCTTTCGTGGCGTGACAACACTGACGTCGAAGCTCTCGAGGCCGAGATCGGGAGATCGCTCGATGCAGCATCGGCGTCTGCGGCGCCAACATCGCCACCCCAGCCATTCGAGCTTGAATGGGTGACGTTGAGCAAGCGTGAGCATATCGAGTTGGTCGCGCAGGCCAAACCAGTACAAGAGCCTGCAAGGCCGTGCGCTGGGGGCAGGCTTTTGACCAGTAGCGGAACTATCCCGCAAAATGCAACGACAAAAACTGCGCGTGCCGTGCTGACATTGGTCACAATGAGACAGTATGAATTGTCTGCCTTGGCAACGAAGGTTGCAGCAGAATTCCTGCCGCTGGAAGCCAGCGGGCCCAGACACCTTCGATCTATCGACCGGAAGCCCCCATGGATGCCAATCAGACTGCTTTGATTCTTGTCGGCTATCAAAATGACTATTTCGCACCTGACGGCATCCTGAGAGGGGTTTTTGATGATCCCAATCGGGTAGACCGCGTACTTGCCAACTCGCTGGCCTTCATCCGTGAAGCGGCCAAGACGTCGATGTCGATCATCTCCACGCCAATCGTGTTGTCTCCTACCTACCGTGCCATGGCGAGTTCTGTTGGCATTTTGGATTCGATCAAGCAGTCGGGCGCCTTCAAGGAGGGAACTCCCGGGGCGCAGACCATCCCCCAACTGCTGGATTTCGGAGATCGCATCTCCTATGTGAGCGGCAAGGTTGGCTTTAATGCCTTCTCAAATACTTCGCTGGAAGAAGAGCTGCAGCGGCGGGGCATCAAACATGCGCTGGTCGCAGGAATGGTCACTTCCCTTTGCATCGACTCGACGGGGCGGGCAGCCTATGAGCGGGGTTTGAGCGTGACCATTCTCTCCGATTGCACTTCAGGGCGCACCGGGGCGGAGCACGATTTCTACTGCGAATCGATTTTCCCTCTCTATGCCCGCGCCCTGACCAGCACTCAGGTTCTGCAAGAACTCGAAGCCGTGTCTGCCTGAGCGATTAGAGACTCTGGCCACGGGCATGGATGACGAGGACAGTTCAGAACTTGCCAAGGATCTGCATGTCGAGGCCACTTACCGCCTGACAGAAGCGCTTGTTCTGTCGGAACAGCGAATGAGGCGGCGCATCGACTTGCTCTCAGAGGTGGTGTTCGAAACTGACCACCAGGGCCATCTCATCTTTCTGAACAAGGCTTGGCATAAAACGCTGGGGCTGGTGGCCTCAAGCAGCTTGGGCAAGCCTCTGAGCGAGTTCCTGGTGCCTGAGGACAGAGCCCGCCTGGCAGACCTTATCCTTCAAGGCTCTGCCGATGACGATCAAGGCACACCCGCGCGGTTCAGGATGCGCCGGGGAGACTCGAGCCTGGCGTGGGTCGAGATCTCTGTGGCCCCAGTCGAGGGAGGAGGGCTGACCGGCGCGATCCGCGACATCACCCGGCAAAAGCTGATCCAGGACGATATCGAGAAGCTTTCCATTGTTGCGAGCTCGACGAACAACATCGTCATCATCACCGATGCGGAGGGCCGCACCGAATGGGTGAACCGGGCCTTCACCGAGAAGACAGTCTACGCCCTGGACGAGATCCTTGGGCGAAAACCAGGCCAGTTGCTTCAGGGCCCGGAGACCAACCTTGATGCCGTACAACGGATCAGTGCTGCAATCGCGAAATCCCATTCCATCCAGGAGGAGTTACTGAACTACACGAAGTTCGGAGAGCCTTACTGGGTCTCGGTTCAGATCACCCCCGTGTGCGGCGCGGACGGCGTGGCGATACGGTTCATTTCGGTGCAGAGCGATGTCACGGATCGAAGGCGCTACGAGCGGGAAATCCTGAGCCAAAAAGAAGCCCTGGAAGACCGTGTGCTGAGCCGGACGGCTGAGTTGGCACTTGCCAAGGAACAAGCCGAGTCAGCGGCGCAGGCCAAGAGTGCCTTCCTGGCTAACATGAGCCACGAGATCCGCACACCGCTGAATGCCATCATCGGCTTTTCCCATCTCTGCCAGCAGACGCCCCTCGAGGAAAGACAAAGGGAATACGTTGCCAAGACCGAGCGGGCCGCACGCAATCTGGTTCGCATCGTCGATGACATCCTCGACTTCACCAAGATTGAGGCCGGTGGTTTGTTTCTCGAGATGCGCCGCTTTGCCTTCGATGAGGTGGCGGCTAATGTGGACTCCATCGTGGGCCATCTGGCGCGCGCGAAAGGACTCCAGTTTTCAATTGTGCGTGGTGCGGACACACCTTCACATCTGGTGGGCGATGCGCTGCGGCTCGAACAGGTGCTCATCAACCTCTGTGGAAATGCCGTCAAATTCACCCAAACGGGCTCGGTGATGGTCGATGTGAAGATTGAGTCCGACTCGCAGAAGACGCTTGATCTGAAGGTGCAGGTGAAGGACACCGGTATCGGCATGACGCCCGAACAGATGTCGCGCTTGTTCAATGCATTCACCCAAGCTGACAGCTCCACAACGCGCCGATTTGGGGGGACCGGTCTGGGGCTGGTCATCAGCAAGCGCCTGATTGAGCAAATGGGTGGGCAGATTTCGGTTCGAAGTGAGCCTGGAGTCGGCAGTGTCTTTAGCTTCACCGCCCGCTTCGCTCGATACGAATCCGCCGTTGCCAGTGACGCGACCACCGATCCAAGCAAGCAGGAAGACCTCGGCATGACGGGCTGGCGAAAGGTCTTGCAGGGCGCACGGGTCTTGGTCGCGGAGGACAACGATTTCAACCAGTTGGTAGTTCGTGAAATGTTGGGCTTGGTTGGGGTTGAGGTCACGGTGGCCGCCACTGGCCGCGAAGTCCTGGACATCCTCGCGCAGGCCCAGCCTAAAAGCTTCGACCTTGTCCTGATGGACATGCAAATGCCAGAGATGGACGGCCTTAATGCAACCCGTTTGATCCGTCAAACCCAGGGTTGGGCCGATGTTGTAATCGTCTCGATGACCGCGAATACCACGCTGGAAGATCGCTATTTATGCCTTTCTGTGGGAATGGATGACTTCATCACCAAGCCGGTTGAGGCGATGCTTCTTTACGGAACGGTCCACAAGTGGGTATCGCGCACGCATTCGCACAGGGATGTCATCAGCCAAGACTCGCCGGCAAGTCGCCTCCCGCCGACACGCCCCGCATTCATAGGCAAACCCGCCCAAGAAAATCCGGCAATGGCCACCAAGCTGGTTTGCAGCTTCCTTGAAAGTACGGATAAAGCTGTTGGAGAAATGCGCAAGGCGCTCGTAGCCGAAGATTTCAATACGCTGGA
>CANHBY010000259.1 GCA_947458895.1 Burkholderiales bacterium
AGAAAGCCATTGCCGAGGTCAAGGTGGTGGATGAGCCGGTCACCTTGGTGGTCAGCCTGAAGGGCTGGGTGCGCATCCTCAAAGGCCACGAGGTCGATCCGGCCGCCTTGCAATTCAAATCTGGCGATTCGTTCTATGGCACCTTCCCCTGTCGCAGCATCGACAATCTCCTGGTGTTTGGGAGCAACGGCCGCGTTTACAGCACCACCGTGGGCACGCTCCCAGGTGGGCGTGGTGATGGACAACCGATCACCAGCCTGATTGAGCTTGAAAGCGGCACCCAGCCAGTGCATTACTTCGCTGGTGCGGCCAACCAAGCGCTGATGCTGGCCGGTACCGAGGGCTATGGGCTGCTGGCGGAAGTGGGTGACATGGTGTCGCGCCAAAAGGCGGGTAAGAGCTTCCTGAGCCTGAACCCAGATGAGCGTCCTTTGCCGCCTGTGTTGGCTCAAGCCAGTGAGGCCGCCTGCTTGACGCTCTGCGGCCGGCTGTTGGTGTTCCCCCTGCAAGACCTCAAGCGCCAACCCAAGGGCGGCAGAGGCCTCAAGCTCATTGACTTGGAGGCCAAAGATGCCTTGATCAGCGTTGCCGTGTTCACTCATGCCTTACAGGTGCAAGGCACCGGCCGCGGCGGCAAGGCCAAGCAAGACCTGCTCAAAGGCGCAGCCCTGGCGGTTTACGCGGGGACCCGCGGGCGTAAAGGTAAGGCGCTAGATCTGGCCATGAAGGCTGCCCGAGTGCTTGCGGCTTGATGCCACTCAAACTTCACGTGGCCGAATCAATCACTTCTTTGGCGCTGGGGCGGGCCGTCACCGTTTCGTCATCTGAACATGGGATTATTTGCAGACCTATGAAGGAGCATAAACGTGTCCAAAGATTTCTCAGCCATGGAAGACAGTAATCCATCGTCCAATCCATCCATTCATGAAGTTTCCAGCCCCACCCGTCGCCGTGTTTTGCAGGGTGGTTTGGGAGGTGTTGTCACCAGCCTCCTGGCACCTCTGTCCAGTGTTGCCGTGCTCTCCGGTTGCGCGACTGTCGGCAGCCCAGACAAGCTTATTGGCTTCAAGTCAGTCCCTGCAACCCGAATCGACGATTTGATCGTTCCGGAGGGCTACACAGCCACGGCGGCGTTCATGTGGGGGGAGCCTGTTGGTGTGGCTGGCGCCATGCCCGAATGGAAGGCCGATGCCAGCAACAGTGCCGCCGACCAGGAGCTTCAGTTGGGCATGCACCACGATGGCATGAACTACTTCCCGCTGGACGGCAGCAAGCGTGGCCTGCTCGTCATGAACCATGAATACACCGACGACGGTCTGCTTCACAAAGACGGCATGCAGGCCTGGAGCGCCGAGAAAGTACGTAAGTCGATGGCTGCTCATGGCGTCGGCGTGATCGAGATTGAAGACCGCAATGGGTCATGGGATATCGTGCGTCCCTCGCAGTATGCGCGTCGCATCACGGCGGCTACCCCTGTGGCCCTCTCCGGCCCGGCAGCCGGGCATCCGATGATGTGCACTGCTGCAGATCCTGCGGGCATTGCTGTCTTGGGCACCATGGCCAATTGTGCTCATGGACACACCCCTTGGGGCACCTACCTGACCTGCGAAGAAAACTGGGCCTCCTATTTCAACGGGCGAGCCAAGCCCACGGCCCATGAGGCTCGCTGGGGGCTACGCAAAGAGGGCCGCGGCTACCGCTGGCACGAGCATGAAGAGCGCTTTGACCTCAACAAGCATGAAAATGAACCCAACCGTTTTGGCTGGGTGGTCGAGATCGATCCCATGGACCCCACCAGCACACCCATCAAGCGCACCGCCTTGGGTCGCGCTGCCCATGAGGGGGCCTGGGTGGCTCAGACCAAGGCCGGTCGCGCCGTGGTTTATATGGCCGAAGACGCTCAGTTCGAGTACATCTACAAGTTTGTCAGCCGTGACCGTGTGAAGCCCGGCGGCTTTGCAGCCAACAAGGAACTGCTCGACCATGGCACCCTTTTTGTTGCCAAATTCAACAACGACAACTCTGGCGAATGGATCGAGGTCAGTCATGGCAAGAACGGGCTGACGGCAGAGAATGGTTTTGCCAATCAGGGTGATGTGCTCATCAAGTCACGACAGGCCGGTGACATCCTGGGTGCCACGAAAATGGACCGACCCGAGTGGATTGCGATCGACCCCCACAATGGTGAGGTTTATTGCACGCTGACCAACAACACCCGCCGTGGTGCAGACAAGCAACCCGCCGCCGATGCAGCCAACCCCCGCGTGAACAACACCATGGGCAACATCATCAAGTGGAAGGAGGCTGGGGATTTTGACGGCGCGAGCTTCACTTGGTCCCACTTCGTGATGGCCGGTGATCCTGCGAATCAACGTGCTCAAACCCAAGGCAATATCAAGGGCGACATCTTTGGCAGCCCCGATGGTCTGTGGTTTGACGATCGCGGCATCCTGTGGATTCAGACCGACGCCCACTCCACCAACATGCACAAAGACGATTACGCTGGCATCGGGAACAACATGATGTTGGCCGCTGATCCGCGCACCGGAGAAGTTCGCAGATTTCTGGTCGGCCCTGTGAATTGCGAGGTGACGGGGGTGGTTTGCACGCCAGACATGCGCACGATGTTCGTCAATATCCAGCATCCCGGCGAGTCACCAACCGACCGAAGCGACCCAGCGGATCCCTCCAAGTATTCGACCTGGCCCTCCGGCCAAAAGGGCGCACGCCCCCGCAGCGCAACCGTCGTCATCCGTAAAAAGGACGGCGGCATGATTGGCACTTGAAGCCGCCGCCCACCTTGCTTGTTGCATTCGCGCGGCCTGTGCCTCGCGCTGATGGACGGAGCCAAGACGCGCGGCCAGCTTGCTGACGAAGATTTCGAACTATTTTTTTGGGGCGTGGGGGGGCTGTGCAGGGGTGCCCATCGATCACCTTGGCCCCCTCGCCTTGTGTCAGCCATGACAGGCAACTCGGGTACCATCCCCGCGTGAATTCCCCGGCTCTCCCCATTTCAGCCCTGCGCCAACGTCTCCATGACCTCGGCGGTGCGCACGTGCATGTCCAGCGCTTGCTGCGCCTGTGGCTGCAGGCTCGGCCACTCGACAGTGGCAAACGCCGGCCTGAAGACTTCCTGCCGATCCGGCTGCGCGAGGCCTTGCCGACGCTGGCCACAGAGCTGGCCGGTTTGGCGCGCATGCGGTCGCAGCATCCGGGTTCTGATGGTTCGGTGCGGCTGTTGGTCGACCTGGTCGATGGTCAAACGGTGGAGAGCGTTCTCCTGCCTCGCGATGGTTTGTGCGTCTCGACCCAGGTGGGCTGTGCGGTGGGCTGCGTGTTTTGCATGACCGGCAAAG
>CANHBY010000260.1 GCA_947458895.1 Burkholderiales bacterium
AGAGTTGGAGCAGCCGGGGCTGGCACACGGCCGGGTGCTGGTGGCGGGTGGGTCTTTTGTGTTGGTTGGCCCGAGCTCGGCGGCGAAAACCTTGAGGGCAGCGATCACTGGTGCCCACGCAACTTCTGCGCCGATACCGTTGCTCTTGCAAACGATGGCCAAAGAGGGGGTCACCTTCCTGAGCAGAACCGATGGTTCCGGCACCCACCATTTTGAGCAGGGTTTGTGGGAGTGGGCTCAGGTCAAGCCGGAGGGGGCTTGGTATCGCCGTGCTTTGGGGGATGTGCCTCACTGGTTGCATGCCAAGGAAATGGGCGCGTGCATTGTGTTGGAAAAGGGTGTTTGGCTTCGTCTGGCCAAAGACAGTGGCTTGGTGGTGCTGGCCGATAACGATCCCGCCTTGAACATTGGCGTGCACTTGATGCGCGCATTTCGCTCCCGCCATCCCGGTGGGCAGCTGTTTGCGAAGTGGCTGACCGGCCCGACCGGGCAGTGGGTCACCCGGCGAGCGGGTTACCGCACGGCAGCTCAGGCGCGAGCCTTCACCTGAGCCGACGGTGCCGCCACCTCGTCTGGTTAGCTTGAATTTGCCGAGCCGCGCGGGCCCGCCAGTGGGGAGGGCTGCCGGCTCACCTGTTCATCTGCAGCCGGTCGATGAGGTCGTTATCGGGCCCTCGGGCGTTCATGGTGATGAGGGATTTCTCTCAAGGGCCTTGTATGTTTATGCCTTTGAGCACTATGCCTTCTGGCAAACGGTGCGCGCTCAAGCTCGGGTGGCCGCATGGGGTCAGGTCTTGCCATTTGGTGGTATGGGTGAGCATCTCACGATGAGCGGTTTGCTTGAGGCTCAGGTCTGGGTGGGTGACGTGCTGCAGTTTTCTGGTTGCGCCTTGGCTGTGAGTGAGCCAGGCTTGCCAAGCGCAGAGCTCAATGTGGCGATGGGCTTTGAGCAGGCCTCCATATTGATGGCCCAGAGTGGGTGGGGTGGCTTCTATTTGGCCGTGCGTGAGCCGGGTGTGCTGCGTTCAGGCGAGTCTTGCGAGCTGTTGCCTGGCCCCAGAGAGGTCAACATCCGCGACCTTTTTCGGGTGCGGGTGCGTGCAGCCCATTTAACTTGAGATCAAAATCTGGGTGCTGAGCCGGCAGGCCCCTGTGGCACAGCACCCGGGCCCATGTCACACTTGCACTTTGGCCGACCACTCAGCAGTGGCAACCTGTTGCTCAGTTTGAGGGTGGCCCCTTTTTTCAGGATTGCGCCTCCCGCCATGCTCGCCTATCGCCACGCCTTTCATGCGGGCAACCATGCAGACGTTCTCAAGCACATCACTTTGATGCTGTTGCTGCGTCACATGAATGCCAAAGACAAGCCCTATCGCTACATCGATACCCATGCGGGTGCGGGGGGGTACTCGCTTGAAGGCCAGTATGCCCAGAAGAAGGGCGAGTATGAAAAGGGGATCGGCCGTTTGTGGGCCCGTGAAGGCCTGCCGACCGTGGTGTCAGATTATCTAGAGTTGGTGCAACGCTTCAATCCAGACGGTGCCTTGACCCAATACCCGGGTTCACCTGCGCTGGCCCAGATGATGCTCCGCGAGCAAGACCAAATGCGTCTGTTCGAGATGCATCCCACCGATCACCGAATTTTGACTTCTTTCATGGCCGAGGCGCCCGGCGTCACGGTTTATCGGGCTGATGGCTTCGAGGGGCTGAAGGGGCAGGTTCCGCCCTCCAGTCGCAGGGCCCTGGTTCTGATGGACCCGAGCTATGAAGGGCACGCTGACTACCTCAAAGTGGTGACTTCGCTTCGCGCGGCGATTGAGCGCTTTTCTACGGGTGTCTACATGGTTTGGTATCCGCAGGTTCAAAAGCTTGAGGCTGCACAACTTCCCAAGCGCTTGCAGGCACTGGCTCCGAAGTCATGGCTGCATGCGCGCTTGACTGTGCAGCAGCCTGATTCACAAGGCTTCGGATTGGCAGGCAGTGGGGTGTTTATCATCAACCCACCCCACACCTTGCATGCGGAGTTGCAGGCCTTGCTGCCGGTGTTGACTGAAACGCTCGCGCAATACGATGGGGCGAATCACCTCTTGGTGCAGCACGCTGTTTGAGCCTGGTTTGGGCCAGCATTTTGAAATGACCACACAAAGTTCTTCTGACAAAACAGCTCCCTGGGGCCCGCTGGCTGGCCTCAAGGTGATTGAGTTGGGCCAGTTGATTGCCGGCCCCTTTGCGACCAAAACGCTGGGTGATTTTGGGGCGGAGGTCATCAAGATTGAGCCACCCCAAGGCGGTGACCCTCTGCGGCAGTGGCGGATGTTGCACAACGGGACGAGCGTGTGGTGGCAGGTGCAGTCGCGTAATAAAAAGAGTGTGGCGCTTGACCTGAAGGATGAGGCGGCTCGGGCGGTCGTGCGTCGTTTGATCGACGAGGCCGATGTGGTGGTTGAGAACTTCAAGCCGGGTGTGATGGAGGCCTGGGGGATGGGCTACGACGAACTTTCAAGCACCAACCCCGGGCTCATCATGTGCCGCATCAGTGGTTATGGGCAGACGGGGCCCTACAAAGATCGCCCAGGCTTTGCCATGGTGGCAGAGGCCATGGGCGGGTTGCGCTACCTGACCGCAGAGCCCGGCCGCGTGCCTGTTCGAACCGGCGTGAGTTTGGGTGACACGCTGGCGGGTCTGCACGGCGTGATCGGGGTGCTGTTGGCTTTGCAACACCGCCACGCGACCGTGAGCCCAGGCCTTCCGAAGGGCCGAGGGCAGGTGGTTGATGTGGCCTTGTATGAGTCAGTTTTTAACTGCATGGAAAGCTTGCTTCCAGAGTACAGCGCCTTCGGTGCAGTGCGTCAACCTGCGGGCGGTGCATTGCCGGGCATCGCGCCGAGCAATGCCTACCCGTGCCGGGATGGTTGGGTGCTCGTGGCTGGCAATGGCGATTCCATTTTCAAGCGCTTGATGCGCACCATTGATCGCCCAGATTTGGGTGATGACCCCGACTTGGCGGGCAATGCGGGGCGGGTGGTGCGCGTAGCCGAGATCGATGTGGCCATCGGCGATTGGACTCAGTCTCGCGATGTGGCCGAGGTGCTCGACGCCATGACCGCAGCCCAGGTGCCGGCCGGGCGTATTTACACCGCCAAGGACATTGCCGAAGACCCCCACTATCAGGCTAGAGGCATGCTTCAGCGCATCACCACGGCAGACGGTTTGAGCCTTGAGGTGCCAGGTGTTGTCCCTGTGCTCAGCGCCACTCCGGGGCGCATTGGGCGTTTGGCGCCGGCCTTGAATGCGGACGCAGACGAGGTGCTGGGAGCGAAGATTTCGGGCTGAAGTTCGTGGGGTGTGTGG
>CANHBY010000261.1 GCA_947458895.1 Burkholderiales bacterium
CCTCACCAATTTGCCCTGAAACCAACACAAAGGGAAGATCCAGGCTACGCGCCTTGAGCAAGTCGAGGGCCAACAGGCCAGAAAACCCTGGCAGGTTGTAGTCTGAAATCACCACATCAATCCCACTTTGGGGGTCATCGATCACCTTCAGATACTCGACCTCACTGTCGACCCGGGTCATGTTGATGGTGAGGCCACCTCGCTGGAGGTGCGCGCAAACCAACTCGTGATCAAGATCCGAGTCTTCCAGGTGAAGCACATTCAAAACGGGTATTGATTCGCTGGTGCTCATAAGGGTTAAGTATGACTTGCCTCACGAACTTTACGACAGGCCAGCACCGATCAGTTGAACCTAGGTTCAATCTGAAGGAGATCGGACGGTCTTTAACGAAAAAGGTACGACAGAGTACGAAACAGCGGAATAAATTGGGAATTAACCCCGCTTTACCCCGGTGATAGGCCTAATGTTCCCTCGAGGGCTGCCGAAAATGTCTACACACGCGGCAGGTTTCGGCGGCTCTGCCTAGTGCAGCGCTTTTTAAAGTTACCGCCCTCGCAACCAAAAAAATAGTTGAGTGGAGCATGCCCTCGATGGACGAAGCATCCGACCCCTTAGAACCAGGCCACATGCACCTGCCGACCGCAGCAGATTTGCAAGACAACCTGATGACGGCAACCAATGACCTCGACAGGTTGCAAACCCTGCTAGCGGACGCCTGCGAAACCCTGATGCAGCGCTTCTCAGGAGCCTCCGAACAGGTTCGCTCCCTTCAGGAGGTTACATCGGCCCAGCGGTCCGACTTAGACCCCAATGAGATTTTTCAGGGCGTTCACCAGAATCTCTGTGGCGCAGTGATCGCTCTGCAGTTCCAGGACATGGCTTGTCAACTGATCGACCACACCAGCAAACGCCTGCGCAACTGTGCAGACACTCTGGCCCGAGAAACATTTGGCCAGGATGATGAAGCTGAAGGCAGCATCGTTGTCACACCTGCCCCCCCTCGCCCCAATCCCGTCACCCAGTCTGAAATGGACGCGGGTTCAGTTGACCTGTTCTGAAACCAAGATATCTCGGAGATAGCTATGCATTCAATCCTTGCAGTGGACGACTCCGCCTCGATGCGTCAGATGGTCGCCTTTACCCTCAAAAGTGCGGGGTACAACGTCGTAGAGGCAGTCGATGGCCAAGATGCGCTGGAGAAGTCGAGCAGCAGAGACTTCGACTTGGTTCTCACAGATCAAAACATGCCTCGCATGGACGGCATCAGCCTAACCAAGAAGCTCCGCGACAACCCCAAATTTAAGGGTACGCCAATTTTGATCCTCACCACCGAGTCGAGCGATCAAATGAAGCAAGCAGGTCGCTCAGCGGGCGCCACCGGTTGGTTGGTCAAGCCCTTTGACCCCTCCAAGTTGCTTGAAGTGATCAAAAAAGTGGTGGGCTGAAAAAAGCTACTAAACCCCACTGGCCCGAAAAGACACTTACACAAGACACAGAGGAGTCGTCAGCATGGCCGATTCATCGACCGAAAACGGCACGGGTTCCGAAATCGATCTAACCCAGTTCTATCAAGTCTTCTTCGAAGAAGCAGGTGAAAACCTGGATCGAATGGAGCAGCAGCTTCTCGAGATCAACATTGAATCAGCGGATGACGAGGAGTTGAACTCCATCTTTCGCTGTGCGCACTCTGTCAAGGGGGGGGCAGCCACCTTCGGTTTCAACGATGTGGCTGAGCTCACCCACCAGATGGAGTCCTTGCTCGACAAGCTTCGCCGCCACGAGCTGCGGCCCTCGCCGTTGATGGTCGATGTGCTGCTGCAATCAGGCGACGCCCTTCGTGCACTTTTGGCTCGTCACCAGGGGTTTGGCGGTGATGAGGTTGACACTACGGAACTGCTGTTCAATATTCGGGCCCTGGCTTCGGGCGAGAAGCCCATACTGATACCGAACGCAGACCAGCCCAAGCCTGTAGAACAGCACAGCTTGTCAGAGTCTTCGTCTCAATCCTCAGAGAACCTCGGTCACGGTGCCAAACGCCTAACGGCTCGGCAAGTCGAGCTCTGCGTGGGCCCCCTGGACAACCCCGAACAGGCGGACAACCTGATCGAGCTGTTCAAAGAAATTATTGATCTCGGAACGATTGAGCCGCTGGACGGTGGCAAAGCCGCAGAAGGTATGCGTCGCTTCAAGATCACCACCACCAGCAGCGACGACGACTTATTAGACCTGTGCACCTTCCATGTGTCGCGTGAGCAACTCAAGTTGGTACCGGTGTCTCGAGGGTTCGGTTTTTATGAGGAGGCTCCAGGCGCACCGGAGAGGGAAGACCCGAACGATATAGGTTATGGATTCTTTGATGATGCGCCGGGCTCCCCCGGTACATTGCCTGCCCGCGCCTCTGGCCAGGAAGTAGCAGCACAGTCCACTGAGGAGCAATCGCCCATCGTGGCTGCTGAACCGGCCAAAGCAAGTGCCAGCAAGGCCAGCCCAAAAACTGAAAAACCTGGCGCAACCACGGAGGCCAGCACCCTGCGGGTGTCGGTCGAGAAGGTAGACCAGCTGCTCAACTTGGTGGGTGAGCTGGTGATCACTCAAGCCATGCTGAGCCAGAACGGCGAAGGCCTGGACCCCAAAGTCCACCAGCAGATGATTTCAGGCCTCGCCGATCTGATGCGAAACACCCGTGACCTGCAAGAATCGGTGATGGCAATTCGGATGATTCCGATGTCGATGGTGTTCAATCGCTTCCCCCGCATGCTGCGTGATTTGGCAGCCAAACTGGGCAAGAAGGTCGATTTCGTCACAATCGGTGAAGCCACCGAACTGGACAAAGGCTTGGTGGAAAAGATCACCGACCCCCTCACCCACTTGGTACGCAACAGCTGTGACCACGGCATCGAGACACCGGCCGAGCGAGTGGCCAAAGGCAAGCCTGAACAAGGCGTCATCACCCTGGCAGCCTCGCACCAGGGTGGCTCCATCGTGATTGAAGTGCGTGATGACGGCCGGGGCCTTTCACGCGAAAAGCTCATCCGCAAGGCCCGTGAAAAAGGCATCGATGCGCCCGATTCAATGACCGATGCCGAGGCCTGGAACCTGATCTTTGCACCGGGCTTCTCGACTGCTGATGTCGTGACCGATATCTCTGGGCGCGGCGTGGGCATGGACGTTGTCAAGAAAAACATCCTTTCGCTGGGCGGCACCGTTGACATTGATTCGGCCGAGGGCTACGGCATGCGCGTCAATGTGCGCCTGCCCCTGACTCTGGCCATCATGGATGGGATGAGTGTGGGCGTCGGCGAAGAGGTTTACATCCTGCCGCTGTCCTCCGTTGTGGAGTCCTTCCAGG
>CANHBY010000262.1 GCA_947458895.1 Burkholderiales bacterium
GCCCCAAAGCGGACTGCGGCATTTGCCGTACCTTCCGTCGCCACACCCGTAAGGAGCAAGACCGGGCGAGCCTCCTGTGCAGCGACGATCAGCCTGAGGCCAAGAAGTCCGTCCATGCCTGGAATCTGGTAATCAAGCAGGACGAGGTCGAACGGGCCGTCACGGGCAATCGCGGCGAGCGCCTCGTCAATGGTCGATGCAAGTTCGACCGTAAATTCTGCGCCACTCTCAAGATAGGCCTTGAGCGAGTCTCTCAGAAGGTCGTGGTCATCGGCGAACAGGATACGCATCAGGCCATCTCAACTTTCGTACTGCTGAGTACTCGAGCAAGCGTTTGATTAAGGGTGCGGGAGATGGCGGACTTAATGACGCGCGCATCGAAAAGGGAGGCATCTACGTCAATCTCGATTTCGTACAGGGCGCTGCAGAGGATGATCGGAAGACGCGGCAGATCGGCACGAATGCGCGCCGCCAACTTTGCGCCGTTCATTTCCGGCATGTCGTAGTCGAGAATAATGGCGTCCCAGCCGGTCGGATCGGCTTCAAGTTCGTGGACAGCCTGAAGCGGGCTTGAAACCGCAGTCACCTCCGCGCCCGTCTTGCCTACCTCACTAGCGATGAGATCGAGAAGCAAAGGATTGTCATCGACGATCAGGATTTTTGCCCCCAGAAGCATGTATTCAGGACTGGCGTCCTCGCCGCTGTTGTGCCCGAAAGGACACGTGGCGAGCGGCCAGGCCAGCTGGAATGTAGTCCCTTCGCTCCCGCTTTTGATGTGGATCGAACCGCCTGCCTCCGTGACCACTTTCGATACGACGGCTAGGCCCAGTCCCGTGCCGTAGGATTTCGTGGTATGAAACGGCTCGAAAATGCGCGCGAAGTCTTCATTTTGAATGCCGCAGCCCGTGTCCTTCACGGTGATGAGTGCGCTTGGCACTTGGGGTTTCGCACCAACCACCGGGTTGGAGAGCTTTCGCGCCGGATCAAGCTTCTCGAGGATTACCTTGATCGACCCGGGCCCATCGACAGGAAGGGCATCGCGGGCGTTGCTGCAAAGGTTCATCATCACGCGCAGGAATTCGGTCTCCGCCGCCTGCAGCACAATTCCGTCGTCTTTCGCCTTGAGCGTGATCGAGTGAGACGCCTTCAATGCGAAAGCGGTGAGTTCGATGACGGTTTCAAGGGCTGCCTTCGCATAGAACGCATGGGACTGTCGCTCGGCAGGGTTCGCGGTGAGCGCGGATTCGAGCATTTTGCTCGCTTGTCTGGCAGCACCCTCTATCCGCTCGATTTCGGGTGGACACGGCTGATTTTTGACCCGTAGCGTAGTTGCCGAGACCGAAATCACCGCGATAAAGTTTGCGAGATCGTGAGCCATGCCAGAAACCGCACGGCCGATCATCTCCTTGCGTTCAACCAGCAGAAGCCTTTCGCGTGCGCGAATACGGTCCCTCGTTGCACGTTTGAGTTCTTCGATGTCGCGGGTGGTACACACCAGCCCGCCCCCTGGACTTAGTGCAAGCGCCACCTCCTGCTCGATGGCGCTACCGTCCCGGCGCAAGCCGCAAGCCTCTCCGCGCCAGCTACCCGTCTCCAAGACCGTTGGGATCGCGACCTCTTCGATGCGCTTGGCCTCATCATTCCTGTAAAGAACCGACCAATGCCGCCCGATCAAGGCGGAGACATCATCATAACCGAACATCGCACAGTGGGCTTGGTTCAAGTAGACGAAGAAGCCCTCTGCATCAGTGATGGCCACGCCATCCGAGGTCGCCTCGATGGCAGCAAATTGATCCTCCAGCTTCTTCTGGTAAGCATCGCGCTCGGCCTCGAGCCGAAGTCGCGCCCCTGCATCCCGCATGATCGCGGCAAAGCCTGCCACCTCGCCTGTCTCCGGATTGTGCCAGTGCGTAAGGGACAATTCCACATCGACCAATCGCCCGTCGCGGCAAAGAGCGGTTACATTTGTCGTCTGACCCAAGAGGCGGGACTCACCTCCGTCCGACAAGCGTCGAACTGCTTTGGAATGATTAGCCCTGTGGATCACGGGCACGATGCGATTTAGGCTTTGACCGAGAATTTCCCGAGTGCTCCAGCCAAACAGCCGCTCCGCCCCACGGTTCCAATAGATTATGCAGTTATCCGGGTTGATGGCGACGAATGCATCAGTCGTCGTCTGGGCAATAAAGTGGGATAACCTCTCCTGATCATGGTGTTGCACGAGAAACTCATCCGTCTTTCTGAAGGCGCCGTCCACAGATGCGTTTATTGCGGTCGCCCTCTACGAAAGGCCAGGGGATAGAGCGCAAATTGACGAGCTCAACTGACAGCGCATCAAACTGTCCTAGCGTAGCCGAGCCCCCCCCCACCGCGACCACCCACCATATTGGATATATTGTTTGGGGTTATCTACTGGGTGATATGCTCTGGATGGTGAATGTCAACAGAGGTTGGCACAAAGGCCGGTGTGGGTTTCCCGTCGTCTGCGCGGCTACCCGGTTGTCCTCTCAGTCGCCGTCGCATTCCCACCATTCCCTCGCTTTTTCATAGCTTGCTCGCCGCTCGGCCTGGATACAATTCCGCCCATAGCTACGCAGCTCCTTGATCTGGGCCTGCGTGAGCCGGTCTTCAAACAATATGCCGGTTAATGCATAGGCACGTGAGCGGGAAGCTATCCGGACGCCGGCCACGAAAATGTCGAAAGGTCCGGCGCGGAGGTAGGCGCTTGCACCAACAGAGAGCGGGCTCGCCGTCTTGATGAGCGCGCCGACCGCCGAAAGATCGAGCACAATGCAGTCAACGGTGCCGTAAACGCAGACAAGCTTTGCGGGGAGCAGCAGCGGCGTGCGCGGCGACGTTCGGCGCTCGGAGATTGTATTGCCCCCCGATGCCCCGATGAGCGAATAGCCGACGGGTGAAAGAGCGTTCCATCGATGTGACTCTTTTCAAATTGACAGCGAAACAACGTTGCTGTCCGGGCCAGTCGGGAAAAGTCGCGCCATCGTTCCTTGACTGCGCTCACCACCTGGTTGCCGGGATTTACGCAAATTTCTTAAGTGATAATCGACAGGCAGGTCCCTCATGAAGGGCCTGAACCCGACCATTGGTGATTGGAGCCGGCGGCAGAATGGGCAACTCGATCAGAGCATCATCAACCTCAAACCAAAGCCAATTGGGGTAGTGACAGCCCATCTTGGTCAGCGATTAGCGATTAAGACCAACCAAAATGGCATCGAACATAGTGTTGACGCTCTCACCAATGCTCCCCATAGCTGCGAAAGCAGAAACCGAAATAACCGCAGCAATCAA
>CANHBY010000263.1 GCA_947458895.1 Burkholderiales bacterium
GCCTATCAAGTCTTCATGGACATTCAAAGCGGGCCTATCTTCGA
Organism: Burkholderiales bacterium; assembly: GCA_947458895.1. Taxonomy (GTDB): domain Bacteria; phylum Pseudomonadota; class Gammaproteobacteria; order Burkholderiales; family Burkholderiaceae_C; genus CANHBY01. The sequence continues at coordinate 45 of CANHBY010000263.1, forward strand.
GCGCCATATGCGAAGTGAGGGCCACGTCACGCCTCAGGGGTTGGTACCCCACCGGTACCACCAGAAATCCAAAGCGCTGTTTCAAGAACCTCGCATGGTGAGCATCGCTTTCGACGCCGAAGGTGTCGTTCTGGCCAACGGGCAGCGCGCCAAAACAATGCCTGGCATACAAGACACTGCAAGCCAGTTTGTGCAGCTCTCCTATCTGTTTCGCAACAACCCCGAGAAGCTTGCCGCCGGCCATCAAATTGAGCTGCCCATCGCCCTGCCTCGACAAGTCAAACTGTGGGTGTACGATATTCTCAAACCAGCAGTTCTCAGCACACCGATAGGACCCCTGCAGACCTATCAATTGCGGCCTCGACGCCCCAACGAGAGTACTGGCAACGACCTCAAAGCTGAGGTATGGTTTGCTCCCGAACTGCAGTATCTGCCGGTGCGCATTCGCATCGTGCAAGACGAGAACACCTACATCGATCTGCTGATCAGCAGGAAACCTGAAGTCGAAGGTGAGGAATGACATCCGACACCACGCGACTTCAACTTCAAGGAGCGCGCGACATGTCTTACCAGTTCATTCTCACCAGCATTCACCCTGCAGCCGAAGGTGCCCAGGCCGGCGCACTGTCCACCGGGCTCATCACCCTCAACCGGCCTCAGCAACTCAATGCCTTGAACGATGGTCTGATGGACGAACTCGGTGAGGCCATGGCCTCCTTTGACCGCGACCCTCAGATCGGCTGCATCGTGATCACTGGTAACGAGAAGGCCTTCGCTGCAGGGGCCGACATCTCTGTCATGGCGGGCCTTTCCTACATGGACGCCTACAAGAGCGACTTCATTACACGCAACTGGGAAAAAATTCGCTCTGTACGCAAACCCGTGATCGCGGCCGTGGCAGGCTTTTGCCTAGGTGGAGGCTGCGAGTTGGCGATGATGTGCGACATCATGATCGCCGCTGACAACGCAAAATTTGGGCAACCGGAAATCAAGCTGGGCATCATCCCGGGGGCGGGTGGCACACAACGGCTGCCCCGAGCCATAGGCAAAGCCAAGGCCATGGACATGGTGCTCACCGGCCGCATGATGGACGCCGCAGAGGCTGAGCGAGCCGGGCTGGTTTCGCGTGTGGTGCCCGCCGCTGAGCTCCTGGCCACCGCCCTGAGCGCCGCCCAGATCATCAGCGAGTTCAGCACCCCAAGCGTCATGATGGCCAAGGAGTGCATCAATCACGCCTTCGAAGGCTCCTTGAGTGAAGGCTTGATCGCCGAGCGACGCCTGTTCCACTCACTGTTCTCCACCGAAGACCAGAAAGAAGGCATGAGCGCCTTCCTGGCCAAACGCAAACCAGTTTTCAATCACCGGTAGAAGGGCTGCAGCCTCAGTAGACCCGCCCATGCTTGTACTGGGCATGAGCGCGGCGATTTGAGTCAGGTGAGAGCAGGCTAAGAGCCCTTGCCGCATGCGCATGGCAAATCGCCAAACCCAGGGCATCGGCGGCATCGGGGCCGGGCAGCCCTGGCAGGCTCAACAAACGCTGCACCATGTGTTGCACTTGGTCTTTGGCGGCCTTGCCATAGCCCACCACCGCTTTTTTCATCTGTAGAGCCGTGTACTCGGCAACCTGCAAATCACTCACCACAAGCGCCGTCACCGCCGCACCACGCGCCTGCCCCAGTAACAAGGTCGACTGGGGATTGACGTTCACAAACACAATCTCGGCGGCGGCGCAGGTGGGCTCATAGCGAGCCACCACCTCAGACACCCCATCGAAAATAATCTTCAAACGCGACGGCAATTGGCCATGAGCCACCGCCCCGGTTTGAATGGTGCCGCTGGCCACATAGTGCAGCTGCTGCCCATGGGCATCCACCACGCCAAAGCCGGTGGTCCTTAAACCTGGGTCAATTCCAAGAATGCGCATACGCGAAGTATGGGCCCCCACAGAGCCCTCTTGGTCAAGGCACAAAAGACCCAAAGGACAGTGGGCCGGAAGCCTTCTTCATCACTCGAGCAACGCCTGGGCAAACTCGCGGGCCTTGAAGGTTTGCAGATCCTGCAAAGTTTCACCCACACCGATGAAATAAACCGGGACCGGTTGGCCTCGCTCCCGACCCCACAGGGCAATGGCTGCCAACATACCTCCCTTGGCTGTTCCATCCAGCTTGGTCACAATCAAGCCGGTCAGGCGCAGCGCCTCATCAAAAGCCTTGGCCTGCATCAAAGCGTTTTGCCCAGTGTGCCCATCAAGCACCAGCAACACCTCGTGGGGTGCATCAGGCTGCGCCTTGGCGATGACACGGCGAATCTTTTTGAGCTCTTCCATCAGGTGCAATTGCGTGGGCAGCCGCCCTGCCGTGTCTGCAATCACCACATCGCAGCCGCGGGCTTTGCCAGCCGAAACTGCATCAAAAGTCACCGAAGAAGGGTCGCCCCCCTCTTGGCTGACGATCTCTACCTGATTGCGCCCAGCCCACACGGCCAACTGCTCGCGAGCAGCAGCACGGAAGGTATCTGCAGCGGCCAAGAGCACCTTCTGGCCGCCATCAGCCAGGTGGCTTGTCAGCTTGCCAATGCTGGTTGTTTTGCCGGCTCCGTTCACGCCTACCACCATCATCACCGTCGGAGAAAATTCACCCACTCTCAAAGGTTTTTCCAGCGGTTTCAGCAGCTCGGTCAAGGCGTCAGCCAGCAACCCTTTGACCGCGGATGCTTCGGTCACTCCGGACTGCTTCACCCGTCGCTTGAGGTCTTTCAACAAGTACTCCGTAGCATGAATACCGGCATCTGCCATGAGCAGGGCCGACTCCAAATCTTCGTAAAGAGCATCGTCGATCTTCGCGCCAACAAACACCCGGGCAATGCTTGAGCCCGTTTGGCGCAAGCCCGCCTTCAACCGGTCAAGCCAGCCCTTGCGCTCCACCACAGGAGAGACCTCAGGAGCCTCGACAGCAGGTGCCGGCTGCTCGACAGGAGCCAAAGCTGGTTCGGGTGCCAACTCGGCCACAACAGCTTCCACAAGCGCAGCCTCCTGAGGCGTTGAGGCGGGGGGCTTAGGGGCTTTTTTCTTGAAAAAACTGAACATGAATGAAGGTGCGAAAGGTCGAACGTGATGAAAGAGCAGCAAAGGCTCGGCAAGAAGCAGCCAGTATTGGATATAATCTTAGGCTTGAGGCGCTTTAGCTCAGCCGGTTAGAGCGACGGAATCATAATCCGCAGGTCCGGGGTTCGAATCCCTGAAGCGCCACCAAACTTCTTCA
>CANHBY010000264.1 GCA_947458895.1 Burkholderiales bacterium
CACCACCGGTGATGTCGTTGCGCAGCTCATCCAAGGTGTAACCCACGGCCAACTTGGCAGCGACCTTGGCGATGGGAAAGCCGGTGGCCTTGGAGGCCAGCGCTGAGGACCGAGACACCCGAGGGTTCATCTCGATCACCACCATGCGGCCGTCTTGTGGGTTGATCGAAAACTGAACGTTGGAGCCGCCTGTGTCAACGCCGATTTCGCGCAGGATCGCGATGCTGGCGTTACGCAGGAGCTGGTACTCCTTGTCGGTGAGGGTCTGGGCTGGGGCTACCGTGATGGAGTCGCCGGTGTGAATGCCCATGGGATCGAGGTTTTCGATGGCGCACACGATGATGCAGTTGTCAGCGCGGTCGCGCACGACTTCCATCTCGAACTCTTTCCAGCCGATGAGCGACTCTTCGATCAATAGCTCTTTGGTTGGCGACAGGTCCAGGCCGCGACGACAGATTTCTTCGAATTCTTCGGGGTTGTAGGCAATGCCGCCCCCGGTTCCACCCAGCGTGAAGCTGGGGCGAATCACCATCGGGAAGCCGGTGCCGCCAATTTCGTGGGTGATGTGCTTTTGCACCGCCCAGGCATCTTCCATGCTGTGGGCGATGCCGCTGCGGGCAGAGCCCAAGCCGATGCTGGTCATTGCATCTTTGAACTTCAGGCGGTCTTCGGCCTTTTCGATCGCGTGCTGATTAGCACCGATCATCTCGACCCCATATTTTTCGAGCACGCCATGCTTGTGCAGATCAAGGCCGCAGTTCAGGGCCGTTTGACCGCCCATGGTGGGCAAGATGGCGTCGGGGCGCTCCTTGGCAATGATCTTCTCGACCACCTGCCAGGTGATGGGCTCGATGTAGGTGGCATCGGCCATCTGGGGGTCGGTCATGATCGTGGCGGGGTTGCTGTTCACCAGGATCACGCGGTAACCCTCTTCACGCAGAGCCTTGCAGGCCTGGGCGCCAGAGTAGTCAAATTCACAAGCCTGCCCAATGATGATCGGGCCGGCGCCAATGATGAGGATGGATTGAATGTCTGTGCGCTTAGGCATGGTTCTTCTCCGTCAGGCGCGCAGACATGAGTTGGGTGAAGCGGTCAAACAAGTAACCGATGTCGTGCGGGCCCGGCGAGGCCTCAGGGTGGCCTTGGAAACAAAAGGCGGGTTTGTCGGTTCGGGCGAGGCCTTGCAGCGTGCCATCGAACAGGCTCACGTGGGTGGGCCGCAGGTTGGCTGGCAGGCTCTTTTCATCGACGGCAAAACCGTGGTTCTGGCTGGTGATGCTCACGCGGTTGCTGTCGAGGTCCTTCACAGGGTGATTGGCACCGTGATGGCCGAACTTCATTTTGAAGGTCTTGGCGCCAGAGGCCAGCGCCAAGATTTGGTGACCCAAGCAGATACCGAAGGTCGGCAGGCCTGCATCAATGAGGGTTCGCGCGGCCGCAATCGCGTAGTCACAGGGCTCGGGGTCACCTGGGCCATTGCTCAGGAAAATGCCATCGGGGTTAAGCTTGAAGACCTCAGCGGCAGGAGTCTGGGCGGGCACTACGGTCACGCGGCAACCCCGGCTGGCCAGCATGCGCAAAATGTTGCGCTTCACACCGAAGTCGTAAGCCACCACATGGAAGCGCGGCTGGTTTTGCTGAGCATAGCCCTGACCCAGCTGCCACTCGGTTTCGACCCAAGAACCCGTGCTGGTTCGGCTCACCACTTTGGCCAGGTCAAGCCCAGCCATGGAAGGCGCCGAGCGCGCCTGCGAGATGGCGGATTCAATGTGTGAAGGCTGAAGCGACTGCCCCACAGGCAGGGTCAAAATACAGCCATTTTGGGCGCCGGTTTGACGCAACAGGCGAGTCAAGCGACGGGTGTCGATGCCGGCGATGGCCACGGTGCCCTCGCGGGCCAGGTAGGCCGACAGGGTCAAGCCCATGCGAAAGTTAGAGGCCAACAGCGGCAGGTCTTTGATGATCAAACCGGCGGCATGGACACGGTCGGACTCCACGTCTTCCTCGTTCACACCGGTGTTGCCAATGTGAGGGTAGGTCAAAGTGACGATCTGGCGGCAATAGCTGGGGTCTGTCAGGATCTCTTGGTAGCCGGTGAGTGAAGTGTTGAAAACGACTTCACCCACGGTTTGACCAGACGCGCCGATGGAATGACCCAAGAAGACCGAACCGTCTGCAAGGGCTAGAACGGCGGGGGGCAGAACGGGCAGCACGGGATTCTCCGTTGTGTTTTTTGTGCGCCCAAGGATTCTGAGGTGCGGTAGCGCACAAGCGACGAAGCCGGAACGGCTTGAAGCGCAAAACCTTGAGCGAGGGGTGGAAAAGATGAACCCAACGAGTATAAACGACCCCACCCCTTAGGCGACTCTGGCCGCGAAACCGTCCAGGATGCACACGCCAATCCTGGACCGAGGAACCTTGCGGGTTTTGCAGAGGCCCCTCAGGGCCCTGTTCAGGCCCCCAGTGCAGCGACCCCTGCCTTGGCAATCTGGGCGTCTTGGGCCGATTGAACGCCACTGACCCCCACAGCACCGATACATTGGCCGGCCACCACCACAGGCACGCCACCCTCGAGCAAACCCTCGAGTTCGGGGGCACTCAGGAAAGCCACCCTGCCCTGGTTGACGATGTCCTCATAAATTTTGCTCTCACGCCGCCCCAAGGCTGAGGTGCGGGCCTTGGCCGGGGCAATGTGCGCCGAAACCGGGGGGGCGCCATTCAAGCGCTGAAGCCACAGCAGATGACCCCCATCGTCCACGATGGCAATCGTCACGCTCCATTGGTGAGCCAGAGCCTCAGCCTCGGCCGCGGCGGCGATTCGTTTCACGTCGTCCAACTCCAGGACGTGTTTTTGATGCATTGAGATGCTCCTGTTTAAAAGGTTAGGGTCTGATCGGAAAGTCCTTGCCAAGCAGAAAACGGTCTCTTGAAGTGATCTGCGGCGTTGCAAATGCTCGCAATACCTACTGGTATTGCTGTGCTTTGCGCCTTGCAGCTCACTCCAATAGACCATTTTCTGCCCGACAACGACTTTCCGATCAGACCCTAGATTTTCATCCACGCTCCGCCCATCCTGACCTTAAACTGAGTAAGGCCATATCCGATAAGCACATTAGGGAACTAAAATATTTTCGAAGAGGTCTTCCTGAAGAGCTCGCTCAACACTCATTGGAGGTTTTATGAATCAAGGGTTCGGGGCTGTTTACCCCGGTTTTTCGCAAGCATCACTCTCGGATGAGCAGCGCAATCGGGTCCTGCGCAATACCTACTGGCTGCTGTCCCTGTCCATGGTGCCAACC
>CANHBY010000265.1 GCA_947458895.1 Burkholderiales bacterium
CAAAGCTGGCTTTGGGTTTTGCAGATGGTCCTCTCAGGGAACATCGTTTTTATCAATTGAAAGGGCTGATATGTACGCGGTCATAAAAACCGGTGGTAAGCAATACAAAGTTGCTGCTGGCGAGAAGATCAAAATAGAACAGATTGCTGCGGATGTTGGCCAAGAGATCACGATTGAACAGGTGTTGGCGGTTGGTGCCGGCGCTGAGCTGAAAGTCGGGACTCCCTTGGTTGCAGGCGCCAGTGTGGTGGCAAAAGTGATTGCTCAGGGCAAACACGACAAGGTTCGCATCTTCAAGATGCGCAGACGCAAGCATTATCAAAAGCGTCAGGGGCATCGTCAGGCCTTTACCGAAATCGAAATCAGCGCTGTGAACGCTTGAGCGTTTCGCTGCAATATTAGGAGTTAAACCATGGCACAGAAAAAAGGCGGCGGTTCCACGCGAAACGGCCGCGACTCTCAACCCAAAATGCTGGGCGTCAAGGTGTTTGGCGGTCAGGCAATTCAAGCAGGCGCCATCATCGTGCGTCAGCGCGGTACCCAATTCCACCCCGGGGCCAATGTGGGCCTGGGGCGCGATCACACCCTGTTCGCGTTGGTCGATGGTGTCGTTCAGTTTGCTGAGGGCGGCGCCCTCAAGCGTCGCTCAGTGAGCATCAAAACAGCCTGATTGCTGAATTGATGAACGCGCTCAGGCCCCGCGATGCGGGGCCTGTTTTTTTCGGCGAGGAAATTGCCTGGTCGCTGATTTCGGGTGGCTGACCGCTTGGCCAGTGCTGGGGCTTGTGGCACCGAATGGCCTTACTCACCGATCTGGCTGATTTAACATGCAGACTGGTGGGATGATGCGGTGCTGCCGCTGGGCGCTGGCTCTGATCTCATCCTGTGAGGCTCCCTCTGGGTCGGCGGTGTGTGACTCCCCAATGGCTAACCACGCCAGGATCTTAAAAAATCATGAAATTTGTAGATGAGGCCACCATCGATGTGGTTGCTGGAGATGGCGGCAGTGGCTGTATGAGTTTCCGCCGCGAAAAGTTTATTCCCTTCGGGGGGCCCAATGGCGGCGATGGTGGCCGGGGTGCGAGTGTGTTCGCCATGGCTGACCGTAACCTGAATACCCTGATCGACTTCCGTTATGCCCGACGTCACGTGGGCCGCCACGGCGAACATGGGCGAGGTTCTGACCAATACGGTGCCGCCGCAGAAGACATCGTGTTACGCATGCCCTTAGGCACCATCATCAAAGATTTCGAGACCGACGAGGTGATCGCCGAACTTCTGGTGCCCGACGAAAAGGTCCTGATCGTCAAAGGCGGTGATGGTGGCTTTGGCAACCTCCACTTCAAGACCAGCACCAACCGAGCCCCTCGCCAGAAGACGCCAGGTTGGCCGGGTGAGCAGAAGAAGCTGAAGCTGGAATTGCGTGTGTTGGCCGATGTGGGTTTGCTGGGCATGCCCAATGCCGGCAAGTCGACCCTGATTGCTGCCATCTCGAATGCGCGGCCCAAAATTGCCGATTACCCTTTTACGACCTTACATCCCAACCTTGGCGTTGTGCGGGTGGCGGCTGAAAAAAGCTTTGTGGTGGCGGATATTCCTGGCCTGATTGAGGGGGCCTCTGATGGCGCTGGGCTGGGGCATTTGTTCCTGCGTCACTTGCAGCGCACCCACCTGTTGCTGCATGTTGTGGATTTTGCGCCATTTGATGAGGCGGTTGATCCTGTCGCTCAGGCCAAGTCCATCGTTGCTGAATTACGTAAGTATGACGAGTCGCTCTTTGACAAACCGCGTTGGTTGGTCTTGAACAAGCTCGACATGGTGCCGGCAGAGGAACGGGCTCAACGGGTGAAAGATTTCATCAAGCGCTTTAAGTGGAAGGGGCCTGTATTCGAGATTTCAGCCCTGACCCGCGAGGGCTGCGAGTCCCTGATACAGGCGGTTTATCAGCAAGTGGCCAGCTTGAAAAATGTGGTCCCACCGCCGCCGGATCCTCGTTTTGTTCCCGTGGAGGGGGAGGGTCTCGTATGACGTCGGTGAAGGCTGCACGGCGTGTGGTCGTCAAGGTGGGCTCCAGTTTGGTGACCGATGAGGGGCGAGGCGTTGATGCGCAGGCCATTGGTGACTGGTGCCGGCAACTGGCTTTGTTGGTCTCGCAGGGTTGCGAGGTGGTGATGGTGTCCAGCGGCGCGATCGCCGAAGGAATGAAGCGCCTGGGGTGGGCCACACGCCCCAAGGAGCTTCATGAGCTTCAGGCGGCCGCAGCGGTCGGGCAGATGGGCCTGGCACAGATTTACGAGTCAAAGCTCAAGGAGCAGGGCCTGGGCAGTGCACAGGTCTTGCTGACCCATGCTGACCTGGCAGACCGAGAGCGCTACCTGAATGCCCGCTCAACGCTGCTGACCTTGCTGGGGCACCGTGTCATTCCGGTCATCAATGAAAACGACACCGTCGTCAACGATGAGATCAAATTCGGCGACAACGATACTCTGGGCGCGCTGGTCGCCAACCTGGTTGACGCTGATTTGTTGGTGATTTTGACGGACCAGCAGGGGCTGTATTCGGCAGATCCTCGTCGTGATCCGAATGCACAGTTCATTCACCAGGCCACCGCAGGCGACCCGGCTTTAGAGAGGATGGCTGGTGGCGCTGGAAGCAGCATTGGCCGTGGCGGCATGATCACTAAGGTACTGGCTGCCAAGCGGGCTGCGGGAAGTGGGGCCAGCACGGTGATTGCGTGGGGGCGTGAGCCCAATGTCTTGCCCAGGCTGCTTGCTGGTGAGTCGATTGGCACAGCCCTGGTGGCCTCAGCACCGAAGTTCAGCGCGCGTCAGCAGTGGATGGCTGACCAACTCCAGCTGCCTGGCACTGTGGTGGTTGACGATGGTGCCGTGGATAAGCTCAAGAACGAGGGCAAGAGCCTGTTGCCGATTGGTGTGGTGGAGGTTCACGGTGACTTTCACCGCGGCGATGTGATTGCGGTGAAATCAAGCGCAGGTGAAGAGATCGCACGTGGCCTGGCCAATTACGCCAGCGGCGAGGTGCGCCTGATTGCACGTAAGCCTTCGTCTGAGTTTGAAAGGCTGCTGGGTTTTGTGGCCGAGCCCGAGATGATTCATCGGGACAACATGGTGTTGAGTTTGCCTAGTGTCGTGTCAGGGCTGAAATGTCGTTTGATCGCGCCGACATCAAGCCCGCTGGCTAGGCGCGACGAGGAGTCATAGCGTGGGCTATGACGACGAGAAGCAACGACGCCATCGGGTTTGAG
>CANHBY010000266.1 GCA_947458895.1 Burkholderiales bacterium
AATGCCATCGAGCGATGCTTTGGGCGACACAAACAGTGGCGCCGTCTCGCCACACGCTACGACCGCAAAGACTCAAACTTCCGAGCATTCCTCTGCATCGCCTCTTCTCTCACCTGGTAACCAACTTGAGTGTGCTTCCAGCTGCTTGAACAGGTCCTTGCCGTTCGTGGTGGTTGCTCTAACCACCGCATAAAATTTGGAAACGGTATCAGAAATGTTTCCCCACAAAGCGTGATGGGCGCCGCCCCAGGCCGCGAGACATGGAGCGTACTGGGGGAAAAGCGATGGGCTGAGTCGCACAGGGGTTGCCGTGTCTTCTATCGAGGCAAAAACTATGCTGGCGCGGCGGGTGCATGCGGCGCGGTACAAGACTGCGATCTCATGGTCAACAAGGGCATCTTCGCAGCCACAAGTCAACAGAGGTGATTTTTAGATGAGCCAAACATTGAATCCCTGGAGGGTCTGTGTCGCCCCCATGATGGACTGGACCGATCGGCATTGCCGCTACTTGCATCGGCAACTCAGCCGCCATGCCAGGCTGTACACCGAGATGGTCACTACCGGTGCCTTGCTGCACGGTGATGTGCCTCGGCACCTGGATTTCAACGATGTGGAGCACCCGGTGGCTCTGCAGTTGGGCGGCAGCGAGCCAGCCGATTTGGCGCACTGCGCGAAGCTGGCCGAGCAATGGGGCTACGATGAAGTGAACCTGAATTGTGGCTGCCCCAGCGAGCGTGTGCAGCGTGGCGCCTTTGGGGCTTGCCTGATGGCTGAGCCGAATCTGGTGGCCGATGGGGTGAAGGCCATGGTAGATGTAGTCAGTGTGCCTGTCACGGTCAAGCACCGCATCGGTATCGACCGGGTCGAGGACTATGGTTTCGTGCGGGACTTTGTGGGCACGGTGGCGGAGGCGGGTTGCCAAGTGTTCATTGTGCATGCGCGCAATGCGTGGCTCCAAGGCCTTAGCCCCAAGGAAAACCGCGAGATTCCTCCCCTGCGTTATGAGTTGGCTCATCAGCTTAAGCAGGACTTTGGCTCGCTGACCATCGTGGTCAATGGGGGTCTCAACACCCCTACCCAGATCGGCGAACAACTGTCGCAAGTGGATGGCGTCATGATCGGCCGGCAGGCTTACCACTCCCCTTGGGATCTGGCTTCCTGGGATGCTTTGTTCTTTGGCGATGAGAGTTGGCCCCTGACGCGCGAGGCCGTGGAAGCCCTCATGGTGGCTTACATGCAGCGCTGCTGGGCCCAAGGCGAGCCCTGGTCTCGTGTAGCCCGGCACATGCTGGGTCTGTGGAATGGGGCGCCAGGTGCTCGGCGTTGGCGCCAAGTGTGGTCAGATCATCGCCTTAAGGCGGCGTCGCCCCAGGAAGTGGCACGCTTGGCCCACGAGGCCCGTTTGGCTGCCCACAATTAGCCGTTGAGCTGTCGTTTCCACGTCCAAGAATATGTAGCCGCGCAGCGGCTTGGCCATCGGGTTCCCTGGAATAATTGCCCCTTTGCACCGTTGCGGTGTTTCTGAAAGATACCGAATGAAAGCCTCCGACATCCGCTCCCAGTTCTTGAAATTCTTCGAGTCCAAAGGGCACACCATCGTCGCGTCCAGCCCCGTGGTGCCTGGAGATGATCCCACGCTGTTGTTCACCAACGCGGGCATGAACCAGTTCAAGGATGTGTTCCTGGGTTTTGACAAGCGCTCCTATCAGCGTGCCACCACGGCTCAAAAGTGCATTCGAGCCGGCGGCAAGCACAACGACCTGGAAAACGTGGGCTACACCGCTCGCCATCACACGTTTTTCGAGATGTTGGGCAACTTCAGTTTTGGTGACTACTTCAAGCGCGATGCCATCACTTATGCCTGGGAGCTGTTGACCGAGGTTTACAAACTCCCCAAAGACAAGCTCTGGGTCACCGTGTACGCTGAGGACGATGAGGCTTACGGCATTTGGCGTGACACCGTGGGCGTGCCTGCCGAGCGCATCATTCGCATTGGCGACAACAAGGGGGCGCCTTACGCCTCTGACAATTTCTGGATGATGGGCGACACCGGCCCTTGCGGCCCCTGTACCGAAATCTTCTTTGATCACGGCCCTGAGATCGCAGGTGGCCCACCCGGCAGCCCCGATGAAGATGGCGACCGCTACATCGAGATCTGGAACAACGTGTTCATGCAGTTCAACCGGGATGAGGCGGGTGTCATGCAGCCCCTGCCCAAGCCCAGTGTGGATACCGGCATGGGGCTGGAGCGCATCACGGCGGTGTTGCAGCATGTGCACTCCAACTACGAAATCGATCTGTTCGTGAACCTGATTGCGGCTGCCAAGCGTGTGGTTGATGCTGCGGGTGGCGGTGACTGCGACCTGAGTTCACCATCGCTCAAGGTGATCGCTGACCATATTCGCGCTTGTGCCTTTACCGTGGTTGACGGCGTGGTGCCAGACCGTGATGGCCGAGGCTATGTGCTGCGCCGCATTTGCCGCCGCGCCATTCGCCATGGCTACAAGCTGGGTGCGCGTCAGCCTTTCTTCCACCGGTTGGTTGAAACCCTCAGCGAGCAAATGGGCGACGCCTACCCCGAGCTGCGCCAGCAGCGTCAACGTGTGACCGAAGTGCTCAAGCAGGAAGAAGAAGGCTTCTTCCGCACCATCGAGCACGGCATGCAGATCCTGGAGTCTGCCTTGCACGCTTTGGGTACCCATGGCACCGTGCTGGACGGCGACACCGCCTTCAAGCTCCACGACACCTTCGGCTTCCCCGTCGATTTGACCGCCGACATCTGCCGCGAGCGCGAGCTCACGGTGGACGTGGCACGGTTCGAGCAATTGTTGGCTGAGCAGCGCCAAAAGGCTCGCGAGGCTGGCAGGTTCAAGATGGCGCAAGGGCTGGAATTCAGCGGCGCGAGCACCACCTTCCATGGCTATGAGCATCTCCAGCATGAAGGCGCTCTTGTCACGGCGCTTTATGTTGACGGAACGCTTGTTGCCAAGGTGCGCGCCGGTGACGAGGTGGTCGTGGTGTTGGATCACACCCCTTTCTATGCTGAGAGCGGTGGTCAGGTGGGCGACACCGGTGAGTTGCGCAACAGCGTGTCTCGTGTGCAGGTGGATGACACGGTCAAGATTCAGGCTTCAGTGTTTGGTCACCAAGGGCGAGTGGTGGAGGGCGAGATTGCGGTGGGCGACGCGATCAACGCTCGTGTTGATGCGCAGCACCGCGCCCGCATGGTGCGCAACCACAGCGCCACC
>CANHBY010000267.1 GCA_947458895.1 Burkholderiales bacterium
AGCGGCTGGTTTGCCGCAGTCAAATGTCCAGTAGCGCGCTTTAGGCACTCAGGCTTTGGCGGCGTCTTTTTTCCACACCGTTTGCCCTTCTTTGATGGTTTCGCTCACATGGATATCTTTGATGCGCATGGCGTCCACCTTGAGCGGATTTTGGTCGAGGATGACCAAATCGGCTAACTTGCCCACTTCGATGGAGCCTTTGCGGTTTTCTTCGAAGTATTGGTAAGCAGCATCAAGCGTCACAGCCCGGAGTGCTTGCTCGGGCGTGATGCGTTGCTCGGGCCCCACCACCACGCCAGAGCGTGAGACGCGGTTTACCGCTGTCCACATTGTCATCAGGCTGCTGGGCGGCACCACGGGGGCATCAGTGTGGTTGGTGAAGCGTATGCCTTTGCGGGCGGCGCTGGCTGCCGGGCTCATGTGCGCCGCGCGCTCGGGGCCTACAGTTTCGTTGATGTGCCAATCACCCCAGAAATAGGTGTGCGCAGTGAAGAAGCTGGGCACGATGCCTGTCTCTGCGATGCCATCTAGCTGGTCGGGCCGCAGCATCTGGGCATGGATCATCACAGGGCGCAGATCTTTTTTGCCGTACTGGGTGGTGACCTTCCGCACAGAGGACAGCATCTGGTCGGCAGCGGCATCGCCGTTGCAATGCACCAGCAACTGAATCTGGTGACGCCACGCGATGTCGAACCAACGGTCCAGCTCCTCTTGTTTCACCGTGGGGTAGCCACGGTAGTCGGCTGGCTGGCCATCGGGCACTTTGACATAGGGCTGGGTGAGGTAGGCCGTCTTGCCTTGCGGCGAGCCATCGCCCGTGATCTTGATGCCACCCACCTTCAGACGATGGCGGTAGATACCCACCTGTAGCTTGGCATCGTGCGCCACATCGCCCTGGGCGCTGCGAATGGCCGGGCCCATGGAGTCGGCGCCGGCAGTGCTGGGTAGGTGGGTGTCTACCTCGAGCTTCTTCTTGCCAGCCAGCACATCATTGAACAAGTCCCAGCGGGGGTAACACACCAGGTCGATCTTGAGCAGGCCGCGCTGCGCAGCTTCCCGCATGAGGGCAAAGTCGTTGGGCATGGTGATACCGTCTTGCGCGGTGGTGATGCCCTGGCTGGTGTAGTAGCTTTGAATTTCCTCGAAATTACTGAGGCGCTTGGCCATCGGGTTGGCTTCGATGAGGGGAAAAAATACGATCGCGGCCAGTTCTTCGAGTACCCCATTGGGAGTGCCATCGGGTTCGCGGCGAATCACGCCTCCGGCGGGGTCTTTGCTGTCTTTGGTGAGATTGACCGCCGCCAGTGCTGCCGAGTTGGAAGCCACCAGATGCCCCGAGGCATGAATCAGGAAAATGGGGTGCACCTTACTGATAGCATCGAGGTCATGGCGCGTGGGGTGGCGGCCCTCGGCCAGCAGTGAGTCGTCGTAACCTCCTGCAAACACCAGCTTGCCAGCGGGGATCTTGTTCTTGGCGATGTGGGTCTTCATCGTCTCGACAATGTCGGCAATACTGCGGATGTTTGAAACAGGTGGTGGGCTGAGGTTGGGCAGGCCCCAGGTGGCCTCGTATTGCGCCATGTGCGAATGGGCGTCGATGAAGCCCGGCACCAGGGTGCGCCCAGCCAAGTCAACGACCCGGGTATGGGGGCCTTTGAAAGCCTTTTCGATGACCGAACGATCACCCACACCCACAATCACCCCATGGCGAACAGCCACGGCCTCCGTCTCGGGTTGCTCTGCATTCATGGTGATGATGTCGCCACCCGTGTAGATGATGTCGGCCTTACCCGCTCCCACCTTGGCCGCAGCGGCGGGAGCCGCCAGGCTCGGAACCATGGCCTGCGCAGCGAGCAGCCCGGTGAACAAGCCACCGCGCGAGAGAAACCGCCGCCGCTGGGCAGAGGCACCTTGACCCAGGGTGAAGGCAGAAAACAAGCGGCTGCAGCACATGAACATGGGGCGTCTCCGGCAGGGGGCTGATCGGGGTCGGCCTAAAGCCTGATTGTGCAGATCCAATCGAACTGCGCTGAATGTCGAATGAACAGCGTTGTATGACGAATAAATATAGCATTGCGGTAACACGCGCCATGCGCCACCAATTCAGGGCCTTCGAAGCGCGAACTCACCCTCGCTACATAGGTTCGGCTTAAAACGGCCTGGGGGCCCCTTTCAGGCTATACTCGAAGGCTTTACCTTGCCACACCTGGGTTTGACGCTTCGGGGTGGCTTCCATCCACAGGAAATCACAAGGAGATTCCATGCGTCACTATGAAATCGTGCTGCTGATCCACCCGGATCAAAGCGAACAAGTTCCCGCCATGCTGGAGCGCTACAAGGGCGTTGTCATTGCCGCTGGTGGCAAGGTCCATCGCGTTGAAGACTGGGGCCGTCGCCAACTGGCTTACCAAATTCAAAAGTTGGCCAAGGCACACTACCTTTGCATCAACATCGAGTGCGCCAAGGAAGTGTTGGCTGAGCTCGAAACCGGCTTCCGCTTCAATGATGCCGTCTTGCGTCATCTGACCGTGCTCAAGAGCAAGGCGGAAGCAACGCCTTCCGTCATGATGAAATCAGTTGAGAAGGAAGACGCTCGCAAGGTTGTACAAGATACCGCCGCCTGAGCAGTTTGAATTTTCTCGTCACACGGCACCGTCGCGATGCTGAACCGTTTGGTTCTCACGGCACAGTTAATTGAACGAGGCCCCATGCGCTACACCCCGGCAGGTTTGCCGGTCTTGGATTTGAGCTTGAAGCATGAGTCAGAACTCATGCACAACGGCCAAAACCGGCGCATTGAGGTCGAAATCAAGGCCCGAGGCATCGGCGACATCACCCAACCATTGGGCCGGCTTGAGTTAGGCAGCTCCCATGGCTTTGCGGGGTTTTTAGGCCCGCAACGCAATGGCCGGGGTGTGGTGTTCCATGTGACCGAACTGGACTCGTTTACTGTTGGCTGATTCGCTCGGCCTGATCAAATTTATATTCGCAAGGAATTCAAAATGGCTCCTCCACGTGGAAAAGGGAAGTTTTCCAAAGACCGTAAGCCCAAGCGCAACACCCAAACGCTGCTGTTCCGCCGCAAGCGTTTTTGCCGCTTCACCGTCACTGGCGTCACTGAAATCGACTACAAAGACGTCGATACCCTGCGTGATTTCATCGCTGAAAACGGAAAAATCACACCGGCTCGTTTGACTGGCACCCGTGCCATCTTCCAACGCCAGCTCACCAACTGCATCAAGC
>CANHBY010000268.1 GCA_947458895.1 Burkholderiales bacterium
CCCCGCGCTGGAAGATTATCAAATCGACATCATGATCGGAGAAGGCCCGGCAGCGCGATCCATCAAGCTCGATCTTCAACCCTTCACATTGGTAGGGGCCACTACGCGCGCAGGCATGCTGACCAACCCGCTGCGAGACCGCTTCGGGATTGTGGCTCGCCTGGAGTTTTACACCGCCGACGAACTCGCTCGCATCGTGCGGCGCTCAGCGGGCCTGCTGAATGTGCCCATCGACACAGAGGGCGCCTTCGAGATCGCTCGCCGCTCACGCGGCACACCACGCATCGCCAACCGGCTGCTGCGCAGAGTTCGTGACTATGCTGATGTCAAGGGCAATGGCCATATCGAGCGCTCGGTGGCCGATCAAGCCTTGGCCATGCTGGATGTCGACCCACAGGGCTTTGATGTCATGGACCGCAAACTGCTCGAAGCCGTTATTCACCGCTTCGGTGGCGGGCCTGTGGGGCTGGACAATGTGGCCGCAGCCATTGGCGAGGAACGCGAAACGATCGAAGATGTGATCGAGCCCTATCTTATCCAGCAAGGCTACTTGCAGCGTACGCCGCGCGGGCGCATCGCCACACCGGCGGCATTTCGTCATTTGGGCGTTGCCGCCCCACAGGGTCACATGGACTTGTTCAACCCAGAGTGAACGAGGTCAGGCCAAAGAGCCGACGCGGTCTGAGGCAGAACCTGGCGCAGAACCTGGACCGGTTAGGCCCGGCTCCTGCTCGTCTCGGGGCTCTTCGTCCAGGTGGCGAGTGTCGCCCCAACCGACCAGCGTAAAAACCTCTCCGCTGTGGAGCAGCCGGTTGATGCTCGCATTTTCCAGAGCCCATGAACGGGGCGCTTGCAGACCTTGGTGGGTGGCAGCCCGATAGAAACAATCCAACACGCCTCCGTGAGCCACCACGCCAATGGTCTGGCCGGGGTGAGTCAGGGCCAAGCGAGTGATGACTTGCGTGCAGCGGCTGAAAAAAACTGTCAATGACTCGCCGCCACCGGGCGGATAGTCAGGGTCACGCCGGCGCCAGCGCTCGGCCTGTTCGGGGAACTGTATCTCGACATCGCGAAAGGTTCGACCCTGAAACACGCCGAAATCACGTTCGCGCAAACCGCTGTCGGTGAGCAAAGGCTGCCCACCTAGTTTCACCACCGCCTCGGCGGTCTGTATGGCCCGACGCAGATCACTCGCGTAAACCACATCAAGGCTCTCTTGCCTCAAAGCCTGCGCCAAACGCTCGGCCTGCCATTGACCCAATTCGTTGAGTGGCACATCCAGATGGCCCTGAATACGCCCCTCTACGTTCCAGGCGGTCTCGCCATGCCGCATGGCCAGGATCAGGGTGTGTTGGTCATGCATATCGAAACTTGATGGGCTCAAACACCCCAGACGATGGCGTTGTTTTGAGAATGAGCTGTGGTCATCATCGTCACCAAGGGCCACACGCGCTGGCGCAGCGTCACGGTGTCTGCTCGGGGCTCTTGCTCGTCTGACGATTCCTCAGATACCGCCTCTTGCTGGGCAATGCAGCGCTGTTCATCCATCAGTAGAGCTTGATGCAAGGCTTCAATCGCGGCAGGCATTTGGTGGACTTCGATGATGCCCTGAGGAGACGGCTCCTTGCCAATCAAGCGCAACACCCGCTCGCCCTCGGCCCCAAGCATGAGGAGATCAGCGGTGGCTTTGGATTTGAATCGGTAGATCATGGCCTGCTCAAAAATAAGATCATATCGCCGCCTAGGGCGTGTCAAGGCTCAAATGTCGTTTGATCGCGCCGCCATCAAGCCCGCTGGCTAGGCGCGACGAGGAGTCATAGCCGGGCTATGGCGACGAGAAGCAACGACGCCATCGGGTTTGAGGGCCAGCGAGCAAGCGACATTTAAGCCTTGACACGCCCTAAGCTACAGGTCTGTGCGCTTTACAGGGCATCTTTTGGATCAACAGGGTGCGTGGCACCGACTCACACTGCCTCCGGCTCGGTATCGGAAACCCGAACGGGTTCAAAGAAGTAGGCCACGCGTTGGCGGGGCGACAGGTAAATCAGCGCATCGGCCGGCAACGATATCGGCTTCACGCTGCGCAGAATGCTCATCAGCGGGTAGTCTGCCATGTCCACAATCAAAGCCTCGTGCCGAGGAACCTTGGGATTGTGAATGATCAAGCTGGGCCGCAGCGGCCGACCTGAATGAATCGCCACCACCATGGCGAAGCGCCCATCATTGAGCTGAACCAACGAGCCCACCGGATAAACCCCCATCATTTTGATGAAGGCGCCCAAAATCACCGGGTCGAACTTACTCTGTGAGCGCGCATAAATCTGCGAAATGGCTTCATGGGGCGTGATTGCGCTGGACAGAACGTGGGGGTTGCACAGGTTGTCGTAACGATTGACCAGGGCAACCACGCGCGCCGCGAGAGAAATCCGGTCATTGACCAGGTGCAAGGGCACCCCACTTCCATCAGACAGTTCGTGGTGCTGGGCAATCACGAGCGTGGCAATCGAAGACAGGCCCATTTTGCGTGCATGCATCACGCCGAAAGAAATATGGTCCTCATAGGCACGCTGCTCGTGCATGGAAAAATGGGGTTCTGAGTGGCGCAAACGCTCGGTGACGTCCAGCTTGCCAATGTCATGGAAAAGGGCGCCAATGCCCATTTCCGTGATGTCGACCTGACCCCACCCGAGGGCTCGACCGAGGAGTATCGACAACAGCGCCACATTGACAGCGTGGACAGACGATCTGTCACCAGCGGCCTCGGTCAGCAGACGCACACAAAGTTGCTGACTACAGGCCATATCCTCCGCCCATTGGCTTGAAAGGGCTCGGGCTCGCTCGGCAGCCTCTACAGGGTGACGCGCAGCCAGGTCGGTCATCAGCCGACAAGCCTTTGTGGCTTCAGCAAATCGTTGCTCGCAGCCTTGAATCGAATCTTTTTGATCCCGTAACTTAGCCTGTAGGTCCAACGGATCAAAACTGGAGATCGCCTCAGACTTCAGCGCCGATTCGACCGGGAAGCCGACCTGCGCCGGATCTTCCCTTCGGGAGCGGGTTCTCACCAACTGAACATCGCTGTCTCGTGGGCTCCAGCGAACCCGCTTCAGGCCCAACCCACGCAATGTCTCGATTTGTTCAATTGAGCTGATGCGGAAACTGGATCGAGGAAAGGGGTGAGACAGCCAGCCCGACTCCAGGTGGATGTAAACACC
>CANHBY010000269.1 GCA_947458895.1 Burkholderiales bacterium
CAACCCCTGATATGAAGGGGGCGTTCACTCTGGAACTCCCGGCGTCGGCTTGGCCATGCCGCTCAAGGGCAACCTGATCGTGGGTGCCAGAAGCTTTGCGGGCAACCCGTATGACGGCCACACTCTCAACGAACAGATCGAGCAGAGCACCATCCTGATGCAAAGCCTGGGCATCAAGCCCGAGACGGTTTACGCCGACCTGGGCTACCGGGGTATGGACAAGGACAACCCAGACATCGAGATCAAACACCGGGGCAAGGACAAGCGGCTGACGAACGAGGAACGCCGGCTACTCAAACGGCGGCAGGCCATCGAGCCGATCATCGGACGCCTCAAGGCCGACCACCGCATGGACCGCTGCCACCTCAAGGGATCAGAGGGCGATGCGATGCACGCGGTGCTGTGCGCGGCGGGCTACAACATCCGGTGGCTGCTGCGGATGATCGCCAAGAAAGGCCTGGGCGGTTTGTTGTGCCTGTTGCTGGCAGCTGGCTTGATGGCCGTTTGGATCAAATGGGCTGAGCTCATCGGCCGAAAATCACCGCAAAGTTCACATCAGCGTTGGGCGATGGCCTGAAATGAATTTTTTGCAGGGCCGACGAAGTAAGCGGTCAACTTCGGCTTGTAGGTTCAATGCCCATCACCCAACTTAGACAGAAACACCACCGCCTGCATTACGTGCGGGAGGTAACAAACCCTTCAGGCCTTCACGCCGCTTCATCTTGCTTTCCTGGAGAAGTCCCCGTCAGAGCCCTGGCCCAAAAAAATCAATTGAGCAGGTAGATCCTGACCTCATTGAGGTCTGACATCTTTACCTGGCTAGAGCTGTTTCAAGCCCCTTTACGGCCAAAACGAGCCTGGTGTTGGGCATATCGCTGGCGACGAGCCTCCTTGGGGTCCACACGCAGGGGCCTGTAAATTTCAACCCGATCACGGTCGCGAAGGGTGTGGGCTGGCTCGCAGCGCTTGCCCCAAACACCACACTGCCAAGGGCCGGTCTTGAGTTCAGCGTGCAGAGCCACTAAACCGCTGAGCTCGACCGCCTGGGCCAGCGTGCTGCCCTGCTGCACTCGGAGCAAGACAGATTCAACGACACCGGCCTCAGGGCTGTAAACCACCTCAACAGCCACGAGCTCAGCGGTGTCCATAAACGGCCTCAGCCCGCTTTACAAAAGAATCCACCAGGGTATTGGCCACCCTGTCAAACACCGGGCTGACCAGCAGCTCTAGGCTGCGATGACTGAACTTGTAGCTTAAATCGAACTCTATCTTGCAGGCCTTGACGGGTTCGCCGGGTGAGTGCTGCAAGGGCTGAAACAACCACATGCCTGAGAGTTCCGAAAAGGGGCCATCCACCAGCGAGACTCGAAGACTCTTGTCTCGCTCATGGGTGTTGCGTGTGGTGAAAGACTGTTTCACCCCCGCATAGGCCAAATGCAGCCGGGCGGTGACGGCATCGTCCTCGCGAGACAAAACCTCCGCCCGCTGACACCAGGGCAGAAACTCAGGATAGGCATCGATGTTGACCACCAAGTCGAACATTTCCCGAGGGGAGTACCACAGCAAAACTGATTTGTTGACGTGCTTCATACAATGTGAGGATTCTAGTAAGCCTTTGCGGCATTGAACGGCCAAACATGTCTATTGCAGAAAACCGGCGTGCCCGGTTCGACTACCACATCACAGAAACCTATGAGGCGGGCATGGTCCTGCATGGCTGGGAGATCAAAGCCATACGGGCCGGCCAGGTGCAGCTGACTGACGGCTATGTCGTGATTCGTGATGGCGAGCTCTTCTTGATCGGCTGCCGCGTCAACGCTCTGCGCAGCGCTTCAACCCATGTCAGCCCCGAGGCTGATCGCACACGCAAGTTGCTGATGCACAAGGAAGAAATCAAGCGCCTGATCGGCAAGGTCGAGCAAAAGGGCTTCACCCTGGTGCCCTTGAACCTTCACTACAAAGGTGGCCTCGTGAAGGCTGATATCGCGCTGGCCAAGGGCAAGGCTGAACACGACAAACGCGACACCGAGAAGAAACGCGACTGGGAACGTGAAAAGGGGCGGCTGATGCGCTCGAAGGTTTCGTCCAAAAACTAAGCCCCCCTCACGCCTTCAGCCCTCCCAACTCAACACAGCACCCCCCGTGAACATTTCATCCGTTGAACGCACTGCTCCCTCGCCCCGGCCGGTTGGCCTGTCTCGCCTGCTCGCCGTCGTCAGCCTTCTGGGGCTGATTGTTCTAGGATTGGGCTGGGAGCTGTTTTGGGCCCCTACAGGCAGCGGCACCCTGGCCCTGAAAGTGCTGCCGTTAACAATCCCTCTGGCCGGCCTTCTCAAGAACCGCATGTACACCTACCGCTGGGTCAGCCTGCTGGTATGGATTTATTTTGCCGAGGGCGTCGTGCGGGCCTGCGGAGACAAAGGCCTGAGCGCTTGGCTTGCCGGATTAGAAGTTGTGTTGTGCCTTGTACTTTTCAGCGCCTGTGCACTGCATGTTCGTTGGCGGCTGGGGCAGGTGCGGCAAAGCCAAACGCCCTGACACTCGGGCAAGGGCTTTATTGGCCGGGATGGGGAGACAAGTCCGGGGCCATCAGCAAGAGCTGACCCCAGGCGGCTTGGGCGCCGCGGTTATACACTCGTGAGCAATTTCAAGGCCGGGCCGCTTGAGCTTGGCCAGCACGTCGGGATCCACCTCAAAGTGTTCTGAAAAAGTCAACGATTTCAGCCCTGCAATTTTGCTGAAATGTCCAATACTCAGGTCATTGAGGGGAGCAACCTTGCCCACTTCGATGCAGGATTAAGGTTTGGGTCTCGGGGGTGGCCGGTTCGAGTGCCTGCGCAATGGGACGGTAGACCCGTGTGAGTTTTTCACGAGCACGCTCGGTCGTGAACATCCAGCGAATGTGATCACCAACCTTGTTGCGACGTTCCTGCCAAGCATTGATTTCTCGCACCAGGGTAGGCAGGTCTGAGATGCGGCGTGAAAGGCATTGCTGCTTGAGCACACCAATTTGGGGCGAGCTCTTTGGTGTGGACACGATTAAGCGTAACGGGCAACAGCTAGGGAAACGCTGAACAATTCCCCGAAACTGGCACACTCCAAGAGTGCCTGAACGTAGCGCGACAACCCCCCGAAAGATCATGAGCCAACGCAGCTTTGCCAGCGCGGAGTTCGCTTTGAAGAAGAAGCGAACCCGGCGCGAGAAA
>CANHBY010000270.1 GCA_947458895.1 Burkholderiales bacterium
GAGATCGTTGCTTATGGTCAATCGCCAATCGTTGCCCTGCTTTTATCAAGGAAACCATGATCAAACAAATCACCAGCGCCTTGGCGCTCAGCTCATTTGCACTTGTCGCCTCGGCACAAGAGACTTCGAACACCAAGGTCAGCGAGCCGCTGACCCCCATCAGTCGTCTGGATGTCCCCCGGTACATGGGTGATTGGTTTGAGATTGCCCGCACTGAAAACTGGTTTCAGAAAGACTGTCAGGGTGCGGCCAAAGCCACCTATACGCTACAACCTGATGGCAAGGTGCGCGTTGTGAATCAGTGTCGATTGGTCAATGGGGAGGTGAAGGAGGCCGTGGGTCAGGCTCGGCAAATTGGCTCAGCCACATCCGCCAAATTAGAGGTGCGGTTTGCACCCGCCTGGCTTTCATTTTTGCCCTTTGTGTGGGGCGACTACTGGGTCATTGACCTCGACAACGACTATCAACTGGTAGCCGTCAGCGAGCCCTCGAGAAAGTACCTTTGGATTCTCTCCAGGGCACCCACGGTCGATCTTGCGGCGTACGAAGATCTGCTGGGACGCCTGAAGCAAAAGGGGTTTGATCCCCAACAATTGCGACCCACTCAAAAGAACTGAAACTCGGTCTGCAGCTTGGGCTGCATCTCTGGGTGGATGGTGCAAAAGTGGGCGCAGGGGGGTTGTCAAAGCATGAATTATTAACGTATACTTCTAGCTTCTGCGGGAGTAGCTCAGTTGGTAGAGCGCAACCTTGCCAAGGTTGAGGTCGCGAGTTCGAGCCTCGTCTCCCGCTCCAAATAAAAAAGGGAAGCATATGCTTCCCTTTTTTCTAGGTACATCGGCGCGGTAGCAAAGCGGTTATGCACCGGATTGCAAATCCGTGTAGGTCGGTTCGACTCCGGCCCGCGCCTCCAACCGAAAGCCGTTACTGTTTTGAGCAGTAGCGGCTTTTTCTTTGGGTGGGCGCTTTCGTTGGGCCTGGCGAGCTACGGTGTCATTGCTCAACGACTTTCACTTTCACGGTATTGAGCATGATGGGCTTGACCAAGATTTTGTAGCTGTCCAGATCAAAGTCATGCGCCTTCATGTCGCTGGGCTGGCTGGTTTTGCCAGCCCTCGAGCACCAAGTTCCCAGGTGGCACCAGTTGTTGACGCGGTGACGCTGAATCCAGCCCCCGGTCTCTTCGATCACATCAACCGGCCCACTGAAAGGCCAGACTTCGACCTGTGAGCCGGTAAGTGCTGACAACAATCGCTCATCATGAGGTTGTCTGTCTTCTTTGCCCACGCAAGCACCGAGACAGGTTTTGATTTGCAGGCCGAAGCAGCCGCGCTTTGATGTTTTCTCCAATCCGATGACGGCCATGCACAGCAGGTGCTGTTGGGCAAGTTCTTTAAGCCTCGAAGTGGCGGCGTGCTTGGATGAGAACAAACCATACAGCCCTGGTGTGGAACCCAGGTTGACCGACTTGCCATCTACAACTGTTGGAACCATGCCTGCAGGTGTTTGCGCGAGCTGAATAGAACACAGAGTTTTGATGCGCCGCAAGCGCTGATTGAACAGGGGATTTTGCTGTTTGATCATTCGAGATTCGAGCAGCAGCGCACCGATTTCACCTGCGGTTTCAATGAATTCAATCCGCCTGGTTTGGGCAATCATGCTGGCTTCGTCAGGCGTTCTCAAATGGCTCATGACACGGCCACGAATGTCGATGCTTTTGCCGATGTACAGCGGCAGCGTTCCATCACCTTTGAACAGGTACACGCCGGGCGTGCGTGGCAGTGCGGCGAGGCTGTCGGGGTCGATTCGGTGATGGAGAACGATTGGGGAGGCACTGGCCATGGTTTCCGTGGTGATTTTAAAAAACGCCACATTTCATCACGACCTTGTCCGCCGGCTTCAGCACCCGATCGGCCAGAGTGATCCGAAATGAGTTCGATCAGGGAACCCTGTTTTGAAGCCCTAACTGCCTCGGCTTCGGTGGCCCAGCGCACCGACTTGAACGGCCATTCTCTCTAGCGTGGTGCCTCGGCGCGGAAACGCGGTGTCGGGTGTTCAACGGAGGGGTGATGGAAAAGAGGCTACAGATGGCGCGGCGGCGCTTGGGGCGGCAAGGGGGTACGGCGGTGGTGGAGTTTGCGTTGGTGTTGCCCATGCTGCTTCTCATTTTGCTGGGCATCATAGATTTCAGCCTTGCGCTTTACGACAAATCCGTGATCACTCATGCCGCTCGAGAGGGTGCGCGTGCTGGGATCGTCTTGCGCAACCCAAAGCTCACGACCAATGAGATTCGCCAGGTGGTGTTGAGTCATACCAACAACGCCTTGCTCAACCTGGGTGGGTCTGAAGTACCAGTGGTCACCGTGGTGCAGTCGAACCCCGCGAGCTTCCCCAATCCGTTGAGCGTCTCGGTCTCGTACACCTTTCGTGGCATAGGCATCGGTAGTTTGTTTGCATCGCTCGGCAGCCCAATCGTGTTGAACGCGGCAATGGTCATGGTGAATGAGTGAGTGCGCTGGCGAATGGAGGGTTTGACATGAATAAGCAACGCGGTTCGGTGTCGGTGCTCACTGTGCTGATGCTCCCTGTGATGTTGGGATTTGCTGCCCTTGCAGTGGACCTTGCCTACTTTCACGTTGTACGCGCTGAATTGCAAAACGATGCCGATGCCGCCGCGTTGGCAGGCGCGCGACATCTCTACACCGCAGGCTCGTTGACGCCTGACTGGAGTGCTGCTGCGCAACGAGCGCAGTCGGCGATTGCACTGAACTCGGCCGCGGGCCAGGGCCTGAGCCAAGGCACGGTTCAAACGGGGTATTGGAATGTGGCTCAAAGCCCCTGGATGCTGCAGGCACTGCCGATGGTTCCAACCGTCAATGATGCGCCGGCGGTGCAGGTGACTGTGGCCAAGGCGACGGGGCAAAACCAAGGGCCAGTACAAACCTTTTTCGCCCGCATCTGGGGGATTTTCACGCAGCCGCTTCAGGCCACTGCGGTTGCAGGACCCACCAGCCCAAACACGATCGACAACGGGGTTTTATTTCCATTTGTCATGTCAAAGTGCATGTATGAAAACTATTGGAATTCGAACACCTACCCACCAGGTCCAAGGTCGGACCCCCTCACCAATCTCCCCTATGTTTTCAATCTGGGTTCCACCTATCACTATGGCCCATGCTCATCAGGTCAGTGGACATCGTTA
>CANHBY010000271.1 GCA_947458895.1 Burkholderiales bacterium
CAGCCGCATTCAAAGTCCGAATGTACGGGTGCAATCTTTTCCTTCGCGTCGTCATGAATTGAGAACTTGGCAAACCGGGGGCGTCCATGTACGGTTTTTAGGATTATTTATCGTCTGGCAAACTTTTTCGCCAATCAACCATTGACCTGGGATGGGTAGATATCTGACTCACTGCCAGCACGGCCTGAGTGCGGGAACTGACGTTCAAAGCTCTGAGCACCGCAGCCACATGATCTTTCACAGTCTCTACCGAAAGCCTCAACTCTCGAGCAATCATCTTGTTGGGCTGCCCCCGGAGCATCAGCGCCAGCACCTCGGTTTGCCTCGGCGTCAATCCCAACGATTCGAGATCGGGTTGAGCCACAGCGGCTTGTTCGATTGCAATCGACAGCCCCCCCGGGGCGCTGCTCAAATTGTGATGACTGATACCCAAACTCATCGATGGAACGTAAATTCCACCTGACATGACCATGTGCAGGGCCTCGAACAGGGTTTCGTTGGTGGAGCGCTTGGGCACAAAACCCATGGCGCCCATGTCAATGGCACGAACGACATCACTGCTGCGGTCGGATGCAGATATCACCACCACCGGCAATGTGGGATGAGCCTCCCGAAATTCGGCAAGCACATCAAAGCCGTTGGCATCACCAATGTGCAAATCGAATAACACCAAATCGAATGCAGGCGCCTGGGCCAAGACCCCGCGCGCTTCGCTCGCGCTGCCTGCAGTCACCACGCTGACGTCCTCGGCAAGACCCCGGATCACGATTTCCAGGGCAGCCAGGATCAGCGGATGGTCATCAATCAACAGTACTCTCATGCTCCTCCCGCCCCGCAAATGGCGAATTTACCATCATAGCCGAGGCCGAGTTCTCAGGGTTGAAAGTCATTATGCCAAGTTAGGCTGATTCATGCCATTCCAGCAATGAGATACGCCATCAGGTTGCTTCACCCGCCCCCCTTCAATCACCAGTTCACCCTGAAGCGCCCAACGCAGCACACAAGGAACCATCAAGTGTTCCTGCTGCAACACCCGCTGCGCCAAGGTGTGGGGCGTATCGGTAGGCAGTACCGGCACCACAGCCTGCGCGATGATGGGGCCATGATCGAGTTCCGCGGTCACATAGTGAACTGTGGCTCCGGCAACACGGCAACCTGCCTCGATGGCCCGGGCATGGGTGCGCAAGCCGGGGAAGGCAGGCAGCAAGGAAGGATGAACATTGATCAGCTTGCCCTCGAATCGCTTCACGAATTCGGGCGTGAGGATGCGCATGAAACCTGCCAAGGCCACCACGGTGGGCTCGTGGCGCATGATTTCGTCGCCTAAAGCCTGATCAAAGGCTTCACGGCTTTGGAATTGGATATGGTCGACAACAGTTGTAAAAATGCCATGATCTCGCGCAAAGGCGAGCCCGGGTGCGTCGGCACGATTGCTAATGACGGCAGCCACCCTTGCGTTCCAGCCCTCCTTGGCGCAGGCTTGCACGATGGCTTGCATGTTGGAGCCGCGTCCTGAAATGAGAATGACAAGATTTTTTTTCATGGGATCCAGGAAGAAACGAAAAGCATGTTCAAGTTGTCAGTTGAGGGAACCTCTGCAAAACCCCTCGCGGTGATCGCGCCTTTCCGAGAGAGGGGATGCAAGGCGGATTTTGCGGCCTGCAGCGGGTGCTACAGGCAAAAAAGCCAACGCCGCAGACCCTGTCTCGCAACGGCGCGATCATCCTCGATGGGTTTTGCAAAGCCTTCCTAGGCGTTGCCCCGCAACACGCCCCCTACAATCCAGACCTCTTTGCGCACCATTGTCATGAGCCACGCCACCGCTTCAACCCCCCAATCACGTGTTTTGTCTGGCATGCGTCCTACGGGTGCCCTGCATTTAGGGCATTACCATGGCGCCCTCAAAAATTGGGTTCGGCTGCAAGCCCAATACGACTGCTTCTACTTTGTGGCCGACTGGCATGCCTTGACCACCCACTATGCCAACCGTGAGGTGATCGAGCGCAATGTCTATGAAATGGTGATCGACTGGCTGGCCGCGGGCGTTGACCCCGAGAAGGCCACTCTTTTCATTCAAAGCCGCCTGCCAGAGCATGCCGAGCTGTTTACCTTGCTGTCGATGGGCACCCCTTTGTCATGGTTGGAACGCATGCCCACCTACAAAGACCAAATGGAAAAGCTCAAAGATCGCGATTTGGCGACCTACGGCTTTCTCGGCTACCCCCTGCTGCAGGCCGCAGACATCCTGATCTACAAAGCCGGGTTTGTCCCTGTGGGTGAAGATCAGGCACCCCATGTCGAGATCACACGGGAGGTCGCGCGGCGATTCAACCACCTTTACGGCCGCGAGCCAGACTTTGAAGCACAAGCCCAGGCATGCCTCAAGAAAATGAGCAAGGCGGATGCCAAGGCGATAGAAGCCGCCCGCAAAGCCTTTCAGGAGGCCGGCAGCGAAACCGGCCTGGAGCAGGCAATGCAGCTGATCGAGCAATGCGGCGCGCTGAGTGCCAATGACCGTGAACGCCTGCAGGGGTACGTTCGAGGGAGCGGGCGCGCGATCTTGCCTGAGCCTCAAGCGCTGCTGACCGAAGTCAGCAAGCTCCCTGGTCTCGATGGCGACAAAATGAGCAAGAGCTACGGCAACACCCTGGCCATGCGTGAAGAGCCTGCTGAAGTTGAGCGCAAAATCAAGCGCATGCCCACCGACCCCCAGCGGGTTCGCCGCACCGATCCAGGTGACCCTCAGCGTTGCCCGGTGTGGCAATTCCACAAGGTCTATAGCTCTGCTGAAACGCAGGCTTGGGTTCAGCAAGGGTGTACCAGCGCGGGTATCGGTTGCCTGGATTGCAAGCAGCCCGTCATTGAGGCTGTGCAGAAAGAGCAAGCCGTGTGGCGTGAGCGAGCAGAGTCTTACCTCGCCAATCCAAAGCAAATTCACTGGATCATGGAAGTGGGCACAGAGCGTGCCCGCGAAGTGGCCCGAGAAACCATGCGGGAAGTGCGCGACGCGATGGGCTTGTCCTACTAGTGTCAGGGCTCAAGTCTCCATTCAACCTAGAAACTGCAGTTGACCACTGACTTCCGCTGGCAACACCTGATGAACGCTCAGAATTTCGCACACGAACCCCCTCACCTTTTGGGTGAAAGCGCTACGCACCCGATTGGGCAGCACTGCGGCGCGCTGGCGGCGTTGC
>CANHBY010000272.1 GCA_947458895.1 Burkholderiales bacterium
AAGCATCGCTCGATGGCATTGCGGGCACGATAGGTTTTGGAGTCAAAGGCTCGGCTTCGTTGGCAACTGCGCGGCGGAATCACCGCTTCAGCGCCCATGGCTTCAATATGCGCCACCAAGGCTCGACTGTCATAACCCTTTTCGGCCAGCACATGGGTGGGCTCAAAACCCTCCAACAACGCCTCCCGTAGTATCTACTGAATGTCGATTCAGCCCAGTGGGCTTTGGCGGGCTGGCATGCCCATCCCTCGGCAATGGCGCCCGCGCCTCGCTCTGTCTTCGCAGTGCCTCCTCTTGGGGAAAACACTGACCATTTGCAGCCCGACAGGCCTTGAATTCCCGGTATGAACATTACACATAAAACTAGTTGGCCTGTTCCGGGAGTGCTCCTCGACGAAAGGGGCTGGCTGCTGATTCGCTAAACCAAGTTCAATTTTTTTAAAAAGGAAAAGATCATGACTAACATCTATCACATGCCGTTGAACAAGATCGAGGTAGAAAAAGCCAAGGTCATGCTTGACCAGCACCCCATGTTCCCTGATGTGTTGAAACCAGGAGATTTAAAAGATGAGATGTTGGGCATTGTTCAGAAAGCACTCGATGCCGTAAAAAAGGAGATGTTTGCTGAATTGGATGCCGCCGATGGGAGGGTCGATGGGAGGATTCGTTTAGAGATGTTTAAGAAGGTTCAGGTTGACAAATTTGCTGAATTGGATGCCGCCGATGGGAGGGTCGATGGGAGGATTCGTTTAGGAAAGCCGTCTTAAAGAACATAGCCTTGGGTATCTGACAAGTATCGCGTCATCATATGCCTAGTCCAAGCTGGTGGTTATTCCGGACTAGGTATTTGATGCGCCGTGACACCGCACAGGGCCTAGCTATCTCGTCGCTCACAAAGGCTATGCTCCAGGTCTGGTCGACTGCCATGGCCGCCACCAGTGGCACGCGTACGCCAATGCGCTTGGTCTTCTTGCGTTTGCTGATGGACAGGCCTTCAGCGGTGTAAATGCGGTACACCCTCTTGTGATTGATGTCAGGGTACTTTGTGCGCAGAACATCGTGGATCATGCGATATCTCCAGCGCCTTCGAGTGTGCTCGGTCTGCATGATTTGCTCGCGCAGTTCCACATGGAGTGCACTGGTCCGGCCCCACATGGCGGTAGGTATCTCGGCTTAGCTCCCCGACTTCGAGAGCTGCGCCGCTGAACGCTGCTCAAGCTCCAGGCGCATTTGCTTGCGCACCTCGGCGGCGGCGTGTCGGCGGCGCTCGTCCGGGGTGAATGGGCGCAGTGGGGGGATTTCCACAGGGGTGCGGTTGTCATCCACGGCCACCATCGTGAAGAAGCAGCTGTTGACGTGCCTCACCTCTTGGGTGCGAATGTTTTCTGCAATCACCTTGATGCCCACCTCCATGGAGGTCTTGCCGGTGTAATTGACGGCGGCCAAAAACGTCACCAGGTCACCCACGTGGACCGGTTGTTTGAAGGTCACTTGATCCACACTCATCGTGACGACATAGCGGCCTGCGTAACGGCTGGCGCAGGCGTAAGCCACTTGGTCGAGTAATTTCAAAATGGTGCCGCCGTGCACGTTGCCAGCAAAGTTGGCGGTGTCGGGCGTCATGAGCACCGTCATGGTGAGCTGATGGGCAGGCAGATTCATGTCTGGGAGATCCTTCAGGCCGGGGGATTGTGCCAATGGTGCCACGAGTGAGCATGGTGAGCCAGGCCACAGTGGTCTTCAGCCCATTTCAGTGCCGGGTTGTGGTGAGCGCTTGAGCATCGCGCAGGCCTTTAAGGCGCTTATCGCGATGGCCACGCCTACGCCATCGGCAACCCAGTCGGCCAGATCACACTGCCGCCAGCCGGTGGCACCTTGAGCCAGCTCGATCAACATCCCCAACACCAACAAGCTGATCGCCAACGCCGTGCGCCGAGCTGGGTAAGCCCATGCGCCCAGTGCATAAAGCGTGGCAAATGCCAGTGCATGCTGAGCTTTGTCCCACCATGTCGTTATCAAAGAGGGCAGTTGGTCTGTGGGAATAAGCGCCGCAATGCACAGGGTCAAGCAGGCGATCCAGAAGGTGAGCTGGAGGTGGCGGCGAGGGGTGGTTTTCATGGTGTCGAGGTGGTGTCGAACGAGCCGTCCCCAACGGCATCAAGAAGGCCGGCAATGCCAAGCATTGTCCACTGAATTGCCTAGACCTGCTCAATGCCAACACTCCCTGGCAGGGCCACCGATGGGGGCCGGCCGCAGCCCCCTCCTGGTCACAACCCATTGGTCGCAGATCACCGCAAAGTTGCCGCAGTAGGTTGGCTACGCTCCTTCAGCCAGAGACACACGCACCTACAGCGGGCCTGATTGAGAGATGTAATCAGCCTCGGGGCCGCGGGCCCCGGTCAGATTCAACTGCGCCCAGGACATGGCCTGAGTCGAACAGCAGATGATCAGGGGGGGTGAGTAGCGCAGTGACGGCGCGCAAAGCTTGTTTCATGGGGCCTCCGATGGGTTGGTGAGAAAGACACGCCTGCGCCTTGCGAATCAACTTATTCAGTCGTTCCAGAGGCGAAGGCAAGACAAGTGACAATCGAGGGGCGTGTCGGCGATCAAACCCACCCGGCCTCTCGTTGGCCTCGAACTTCGGCCCTCACGCTCCCTGTGCCCACAAACTCCGCGGCCATGCCAGCCCGATGTTGACTGGCCCGTTCAACTCACCTCTTGATGTTTCTCATGGAATCACTTCTCGTCTCCACCGGCGTGGTCGCACTGGCTGAAATCGGCGACAAAACCCAGCTCTTGGCCTTTGTGTTGGCCGCCCGGTTCAAGAAGCCTCTGCCCATCATTGCTGGCATTCTGGTGGCCACCGTGGTCAATCACGGTTTGGCTGGTGCGGTAGGTGCCTGGATCACGGCTGTGATCAGCCCCGAAACTCTGCGTTGGGTGCTTGGCGCGTCATTCCTCGCCATGGCCATCTGGACCCTGATTCCAGACAAAATTGAAGACGAAGAGATGAAAGTGGCCAGCAAGTTAGGCGTTTTCGGCGCCACTCTCGTCACCTTCTTTTTGGCGGAGATGGGAGACAAAACCCAGATCGCTACCGTGGCCATGGCAGCCACCTACCCCAACCCCGTGTGGGTTGTGGTGGGCACCACGCTGGGCATGTTGATCGCCGACGTGCCAGCCGTGTTTGT
>CANHBY010000273.1 GCA_947458895.1 Burkholderiales bacterium
CCTGCACGTTCAGCCACACTGCCCGGCAGCGGAGCACCCAAGAGTGCCTTTTGCTGCTCTGTGCCAATCCAGTGAACCGCTCCGAACAACAGCACGGCAAGCAATAAATTGGCCATCGGCCCAGCCAACACGATCGCGGTACGACACCACAGCGGCTTGGCACCCAACGCCAGGGAGCGATCGGCTTCAGGCACAGGCCCTTCTCGCTCATCAAGCATCCGAACATAGCCCCCCAACGGCAATGCACGCACCATGAATTCAGTGCTTCCGGGTTCTCTTTGCCAGCGCCAAAGCACTTGGCCAAAGCCAAGCGAAAACTCAAGCACCTTCACCCCACAGGCCCGTGCAACACGGTAGTGCCCAAACTCATGGATCACGATGAGCACGCCCAGGGCCAACATGAACGCCAGCACAGTCGTGATCACCGGCTCAGCCCTCCAATGACACGCTGTGCACTGAGGCGAGCGCGTTGATCCAGGCTGAGCAAAGCTTCAAGGCTTAGTGCATCGGCTGCGCCCACCTCGGTGTTGTCCAGCACTTGTTGGTTGACGCTGTCAATCTGGTCGAAGCGAATAGCGCGGTTCAAAAACGCAGCAACGGCCTCTTCATTCGCGGCATTGAGCACTGCCGTGCTGCCCGCTGGTGCGCGCAAGGCACTCCAGGCCAGGGCTAAACCAGGGTAGCGAGAATGGTCGGGCGGCTCAAAAGTCAGGGCGGCCAAGGTTCTGAAATCGAGCACATCAGCACCCGAATTGATTCGCTCAGGAAACGACAGGCCATAGGCGATGGGCACCTTCATGTCAGGTGTACCCAGCTGCGCCAGCACCGATGAATCACGGCACACCACCATCGAGTGAATGATGCTCTGCGGGTGAATCACCACCTGAATTTGCTCGGGTGCCAGATCGAAAAGCCAGCGTGCCTCGATGACTTCAAGCACCTTGTTCATCATGGTGGCTGAGTCGACCGAAATCTTGCGACCCATGACCCAATTGGGGTGCGCGCAGGCCTGCTCAGGTGTTACGGAGGAACGCTGCGAGAGATCTGTGCTGCGAAAGGGTCCACCCGAAGCCGTGAGCACGATGTGCTGAATGCGATCAGCCCAGGCGCTGCGATCTTCTGGCAGGCACTGAAAAATGGCTGAGTGTTCGCTGTCAATGGGCAACAAAGTGGCGCCACCTTGTTTCACAGCCTCCA
The DNA here is from genome assembly GCA_947458895.1 of Burkholderiales bacterium. Lineage (GTDB taxonomy): Bacteria > Pseudomonadota > Gammaproteobacteria > Burkholderiales > Burkholderiaceae_C > CANHBY01. The sequence goes on from CANHBY010000273.1 coordinate 1,198, forward strand.
TGAACAGCGCCCCCCCCACCACCAGCGCCTCCTTGTTGGCCAGCAATAGCCTCTTGCCAGCCTTCGCTGCACTCAAACAGGGTGCCAAGCCGACGGCACCCACGATGGCGGCCATCACCGCATCAACCTCGGGATGCGCGGCCAACTCAGTCAAGGCCGCCTCGCCGTCAAGCACTTCGGTGCGCAGGCCCTGGGCTTGCAGTTGCTGGCGCAGCAGCCTGGCCTGGGCCAGGTCGGTCATCGCGGCGTACCGTGGCCTGTGGGTTGCACACTGGGCAGCCAACTCAGACACCTTCGAGTGGGCGGTCAGGGCGAACACTTCAAAGCGGTCGGGGTGACGAGTGATGACATCCAGGGTATTCGTACCGATCGACCCTGTGGAGCCCAAAATGCAAATCTTCTGACGCGTCATAGCGATGCCTACCGAGGAGAGATCAAAGCGAAGCCAAGGCCATCGCTGCCGGAAATACCGGCAATAGAGCGTCGATACGGTCCAGCACGCCACCGTGGCCAGGTAGCAGGCCGCTGCTGTCCTTGACGCCAGCACTGCGCTTGACGAGCGACTCGAGCAGATCGCCCATCACGCTCAATGCGGCCAGAAACAGCGCCACAAGCAGCAGCACGCCCCACCCAAAACGCTGCCAAATATGGAAAAAGAAACTGTGGCTCACGCCGGTTGATGGCTCGAACAACACCCAGGCCACCGCCACAGCCACTACCGCTGCGACACCGGTGCAAGCACCTTCCCAGCTCTTGCCAGGGCTGATCGACAAAGCCAGCTTGCGCCGACCCCAGGTGCGCCCACCGAAGTAAGCGGCCATGTCAGCCGTCCAGACGATGACGAATACCGACAGCAAAAAGGCCACGCCGTGTATCTTGGCCGCACTGATCGCCAGCCAGCTGATACCCAGCAAAACCCAACCCAGCCAGAGCCGCGCAGGCTGCGACAGGTGGGGCCAGCCAGGTACCCCCGCCCGCAAGCTCACGGATCCACCCACAACCCAGAGTGCTGTGGCGCACCACCACACGGCCACAGGTACCTGCGCCGGAACACCAATCCACAAGCACGAGCCACAAGCCGCCAAGAGCAGCAAACCTGCGGCAATCGCGCGGCCGCCTGGCGCGCCATTGAGTCGACTCCATTCCCAACCGGCGGCACCGATGAGCATCGAGCTGACCAGCCCGAAGGGCCAAGTGGCCGGGGCAAAGGCTGCCGGCAACAACACAGCGAGCAAAACCAAAGCGGTGAGCACACGCTGCTTGAGCATCTTTCAAGCTCCCGATTCAACGGACAAAGGCAAGGGCTTCACACCCCCAAAGCGGCGGTCACGGCGAGCAAATGCTGCCAAGGCCGCATCGAGTTGGACCTCATCAAAATCAGGCCACAGACAGTCTGTGAAATAAAACTCGGCATAAGCCGCTTGCCACAACAAGAAGTTGCTGATGCGAAGCTCGCCCCCGGTTCGGATGAACAAATCAAGGTCCGGCGCATCATGCAAGCACATATGACGTGCCAAAGTGGCCTCATCCAGATCCTGTGCAGACACGCCTTCTTTCATGGCCTGCTGGCAGGCTCGAACCACATCCCTGCGGCCACCGTAGTTAAATGCAATGTTCACGGTGATGCGGGTGTTGTCGCGCGTCAAGGTTTCGGCGTGATCCCAGGCCTCACACAACTTAGGTGAAACACCTTGCCGGTCGCCAATCACGCGAATGCGCACCCCGAGCTTGGCGAGCTTATGCAGGTAGCTTGAAACAGCAATCGGCACCAGGTTCATCAACCCCGAGACTTCCTCGGTCGGACGACGCCAGTTCTCCGAGGAAAAGGCAAAAACGGTGAGGTGCTCGATGCCACGATCGCCGCAGGCGATCAAGGTGTTGACCAACGCATCGACGCCCTTTTTGTGACCCCACAACCGGGGCATGAAACGCTTGCTGGCCCAGCGCCCATTGCCATCCATGACGATGGCAACATGAC
>CANHBY010000274.1 GCA_947458895.1 Burkholderiales bacterium
AGCTATGACTCCAGTGGCGCCTAGCCAGCGGGCTTGATGGCGGCGCGATCAAACGACATTTGAGCCCTGACACGACACTATGCAAGTCCTGGCGCAATCCGGGATAATTTTCCTCATGGTCTCCCGATCCCACTCAGCCCCTGCCCGTCAAACACCTGACGCTACCAGCTCGCCTGGGGCATCGCTCGCGCACGGTTCAGGCTCGGCAAATGACGCGGCTGCCGCTTCCTTTGCGGCGCTGATGCACAAACTCGACTACCTTGAGCCGGGCGATATCCGCCGGATACGAGACGCGTACCGGTTTGCAGACGAGGCCCATCTGGGGCAGTTCCGGGCCAGCGGCGAGCCCTACATCACCCACCCCATTGCCGTGGCCGGCTTGTGCGCTGATTGGCGGCTGGATTACCAAGCCATCATGGCGGCGCTCATGCATGACGCCATGGAAGACTGCGGCATCACCAAGGTCGAACTGATTGAGCGGTTTGGCTCGCCCACGGCGGAGCTGGTGGATGGGCTGACCAAGCTGGACAAACTCCAGTTCTCGACTCGCGAAGAAAGCCAGGCAGAGAGTTTCCGCAAAATGCTGTTGGCCATGGCGCGCGATGTGCGTGTGATTCTGATCAAGCTGGCAGATCGTCTGCACAACATGCGCACCATGGATGCCATGGCCATGGCCAAGCGGCCACGCATCGCGCGTGAAACATTAGAGATTTACGCGCCCATTGCACACCGGCTGGGCCTCAACCAAACCTACCGCGAACTGCAGGAACTCTCGTTCAAATACCTGCGCCCCTGGCGCCATAGAGTGCTCATCAAGGCCGTGCAGAAGGCTCGGGGCTACCGGCGTGATGTAGTGGAGCGCATTCAGCGCGATGTCGAAAAAGCGTTTTCGCAGGCGACACTCCCCATGCAGGTGATGGGGCGGGAGAAAACGCTTTATTCCATCTATTCCAAGATGCGTGAAAAGCATCTGAGCTTCGCGCAGGTAAGCGACATCTTCGGATTTCGGGTGGTGGTCTCGGGCCTGAGCGACTGTTACATGGCCATGGGTGTGCTGCACCAGCTCTACAAGCCGATGCCTGGGCGCTTCAAAGACTACATCGCCATCCCGAAGGCGAATGGGTACCAGTCGCTGCACACAACATTGGTCAGCCCCCTGGGAACGGCTGTGGAGTTCCAAATTCGCACTGAGCCCATGCATGCAGTCGCCGAGAAAGGCATTGCAGCCCACTGGATATACAAAACCAAGGGCAACCTCCAGGGCCCGGTGTCAGCCCAGGAAGCGCAACGTCTGGGCTCGCTGTGGCTGCAATCATTGGTTGATATTCAAGACGAGACCCGCGATGCCAGCGAGTTTCTTGAACACGTCAAGATCGATCTCTTTCCAGATGCGGTCTATGTGTTCACGCCGAAGTCCAAAATTCTGGCGCTGCCGCGGGGTGCAACGGTGGTGGACTTCGCTTATGCAATCCACTCCGATGTGGGTGACCATTGTGTGGCGGCAAAGGTCAATGCTGAAGCTGTGGCCCTTCGCACCACATTACGCAGCGGCGACGTCGTAGAAATCATCACGGGCGCGCACGCCAGGCCCAACCCTGCATGGCTCAATTTTGTTCGCACTGGCAGGGCGCGCTCCAAAATTCGCCATCACCTCAAGACCATGGAGGTTGAGGAGTCCGAAGAGCTCGGCGAAAAAATGTTGGCCCAAGCGCTGCGCGCCGAGGGTCTGAACTTGCCCCCATCCGACAACTCCGAGGGGTCGATCTGGCATCAACTGGCGCGCTGGAGCGGCAACCGCCATCGCAGCGATTTGATGACCGACATCGGTCTGGGGAAAAAAATCGCCAGCATCGTGGCCAAGCAGCTGGCGCGCATGTTGGCTGAGCGTGGCACACGCCCCGATGCGCTGACCCTCACCATGGGGCGCTATGGCGCCGATGAGGGCGGGGTTCATCAAGGCTTGGTTCTACTGGATGGCAGTGAAGGGGCCTCCATTCAACTGGCCACTTGCTGCCGCCCCATCCCTGGCGATGAGATCAAGGGCTACCTGGGTCGAGGCGAGGGGCTGATGGTACACACCGCCGAATGCCCCACCAGCAGGCGCCTGTTCGAGCGCGATAGCGAGCGCTTCATCCACGTTGAGTGGGCAGATCAGCCCACGCGAAGCTTCGAGGTCAGTCTCGGGCTGTTGCTGCGAAATGAACGCGGCGCTCTGGCCAAAGTAGCTTCGGCGATGTCAGATGCCGAGGCCGATATCGTTCACATCGACATGGGCTCAGAGCCGGGTGCTGAAGCCATGGAACTCAAGGTGCTTGTCACCGTGCGCGACCGCCTGCACCTGGCCGAGGTGATGCGCAATTTGAGGCGGTCCAGCGCCGTGCTGCGAGCCACACGCAGCAAAGCTTGACGCTCAAAGCAACCTGAGCTTCACCGATTTCCCCTTGACCTTGCCTGAGCTCAGCGCTCGCAGGGCATCTTGGGCGATGTCTCTGGAAACTGCCACATAGGTGGAGAAATCATTCACGTTGATTTTGCCGACCTTTGACGCCTCGAAGCCAAGGTCTTTGGTCAAGGCGCCCAGCACATCACCAGGGCGGATCTTTTCCTTGCGCCCACCCAGAATTTGCAGGGTCACCATCGGGGGGTACAAAGGCCCCGGCCGCCCCCCGGCAGAGGTACTCGGTTCACTCAGCTCGCTCAACGGATGGAACTCGCTGGCATGGCCCTGTAGTTGCTCAATGCGGCCCACGCGGCCCATTTCCTCCATGCTCACCAGGCTGAAGGCCCAGCCCTCTTCATCGGCCCGGCCAGTGCGGCCCACGCGGTGCACATGCACCTCAGGGTCGGGGGTCACATCTACATTGATGACGGCCTCAAGCTGGGCAATGTCCAGCCCGCGAGCTGCCACGTCAGTGGCCACCAGCACGCTGCAGCTGCGGTTCGCAAAACGAACCAGCACCTGATCGCGATCACGTTGATCGAGATCGCCATGCAACTCGAGGGCCACGATGCCCTGGGCTTGCAACACCTCGGTGAGGTCACGACATTGTTGTTTGGTGTTGCAAAACGCGATGGTGCTCACCGGGCGGTAATGGTTGAGCAGCAAGCCCACCGCATGCAGCCGATCTTCTTCTTTGACCTCATAGAAACGCTGGCGAA
>CANHBY010000275.1 GCA_947458895.1 Burkholderiales bacterium
GGACGGAAGTGAACATGAGCCCGCTACGGGGTCGAATGTATTACCCGTAGCACCCTCACAGCCAAAGAGACCCGCAGTGTAGGCATTCGGCAAGCTTTGGGGCCTGACATAACCCTGCTTATTCCCGGAACCATTAACAGGTTCTGCTTCCATCGGATAAAATCCAGCGTTGGCCAGATCGCGGCCCACCAGACGCAGAACAAACGAGCCGACCTCGTTGGCGTTTGAAATCTGATCCAAGGCTCGTTGGTTTCGCCCTGTTTCAGCGAATAACACGGCCGCGGCCGCCACCACAATCAAACTGACGGCCATCGCAGTCATCAACTCAATAAGAGAAAACCCCTTGCTCGCGGCTCGAATTGAAGAAGTCATGGCGCAGGCACTCAAGGAATAAAGAAGAAGTTCTGGCAGCGAACGCCAATGGCAACCTTGGCGTCACTGGGACAACAGGAAGCCTGCTCTACTGATGAACTTAGGTTGGCACTACAGGTTGTGGAAGACTGCAACGTAGCCTTGTCGTCACCGGCTCCCGTGAAGCCCTTGTCCATCCACATCAAGGTAACCTTGAATCCATCATCACGGTTGCCGTCCACCCACACGGAACCCTGGGGCATTTCTCTACTCACCCTTGTGCGCCACGCCCAAAGGTCATAAGCAGCCCGCTGCGTGGAGTTGCAACTCGATTCAAGGCAGTTTTTGTCACTGCCTAGACTCGGCACATCACCCTGCGAAGACCAAGCTGTTTTGAACTCGTACAGACTGACCCCAGCTTCCTTTTTCGCCGCCTCAGGGTTAGACCTGACACGCTCTGCAAAATCGCTTAAGAGCAGGGCTGCGGAGTTACGAGCCCATGAGTTGACCTTATAGGACGCAGTCACTGCCTGCAATCCAGCCACCCCCAGCAGACCAAACGACAAAACCAACAGGCTGACCAAGACCTCAAGCAGCGTGACACCAACGTTACGCCCTAAAGCCTTCTTTGACTTCCACCCCAACCGAAGATTCATGGACAAACCCCATCTTTAAGAGCAACTGTCGCCACGTTGCCAATCGAGCTCAGACAGATCTTGCGATTAGAGTCGCGAACCTCGTTCCCATACTGCAGGTCAAAAAAACCCACATCACCCTGCCGGGGATACCCCAATGCAGAGAACATCAAGTAATCCTGACCTGTACCCCCTCCGCTGTTGTGCTTCAGGGTGAAGTTCGGACGAGCCGGTGTGACGATACCGATCAACTGCCCCTGGGCTGGCACAGTGAGACCGGAATCACATTCAGGATTGCCGAAAATCAGCCATCCGCTCATCCAGTCTTGATTGACCTTTTGGACACACTCTGGCCCTGATGTGCTGGTGACGGGCTTCGAAGTGGTCTCGCTACGGCACATTACAACGCACATGTTGCGAGAAGCTGCGGCGGAACGGGCGCGCAGAATGCTGCCGGTAAACTCGTTTGCAATCGCAGCCGTGTGGTTCTTGATATAAACATCACGAAACACCGGGACTGCCAAGGTGGCCAAAATGGCAGCAACGGCCAAAGTGACCATCAACTCAATCAAGGTAAATCCACGACACAAAGATTTGCTCATGAACTAAAGTGTAAGACGACTCTTAAAATGCGATTAGCCACTGGTCGGGCCAACAGAACCGCTCGTCGCCCCGACCCGCCTGGTGGCATTTCTTTGAAGACAATTCTCAGGAATTCGCGAGGCACAGCTTGGCCGAGCGCCTGATGCCGCACTATTGTCGTGTCAGGGCTCAAATGGCGTTTGATCGCGCCGCCATCAAGCCCGCTGGCTAGGCGCCACTGGAGTCATAAGCTTGGGCTAGGACGACTAGAAGCAACGACGCCATCGGGTTTGAGGGCCAGCGAGCAAGCGGCATTTGAGCCCTGACACGGCACTAGCCGCTCGCGGCCCGAATGACTTGCTCAACAAGTGCGTCTTTTACCCGGTGTAGGCCTGCGCGGCCCGGCGCATCTATCAAAACAAACCGAACTGCACCCGCTTCAGCTTTTTTGTCCGACCGCATCAGGTCAAGGTAGCGCTCGGGGCTCCAGGCAGGCGCCCGAACAGGCAGGCCGGCGCGGTGCACGAGTTGGCGGATGCGCTCGACGTAGTCATTTGAAATCAGGCCCACTCGCGCCGACAGGTCGGCCGCCATGATCATGCCGCAGCCTACCGCCTCACCATGCAACCACTCACCGTAACCTAAGCCAGCCTCGATGGCATGCCCAAAGGTATGGCCAAAGTTCAAAATTGCCCGCAGGCCAGATTCACGCTCGTCCTGCCCCACGACCCAGGCTTTGATCTCGCAGGATCGCTTCACGGCGTAGGCCAATGCCCCGGGATCCAAGGCCTTCAGCGCTTCCAGGTTGGCCTCTAGCCAAACGAAGAATTCGTCGTCAGCGATCGGCCCATATTTGATGATCTCGGCGAGCCCAGCGGCTATTTCACGAGCGGGGAGCGTGCGCAAGACATCTAAATCGGCCACCACCCGCAAGGGCTGATGGAAGGCCCCGATCATGTTCTTGCCTGCCGGATGATTGATGCCCGTCTTTCCACCTACCGAGGAATCCACCTGCGCCAACAGGGTTGTTGGGACCTGCACAAAGGGCACACCACGCATGTAACTCGCCGCGGCAAATCCTGTCATGTCCCCCACCACCCCGCCACCCAGGGCAAACAGAATGGTGCGGCGATCGCAGGCATGGCTGAGCAGAAAATCAAAGATCAGGTTGAGATGCACCCAGTCTTTGAAGTGCTCACCATCAGGCAACTCAAGGCAGTGGACTCGAGGGTAGTGCGCGAGCAAAGCACCGCGCAGTTGCTGGGCATAGAGCGGCGCCACGGTGGAATTGCTCACGATGACCGCATCGTGAGCCGCGGGCAGACCGGCAAATGCAGTAGATTTGCCAAGCAGCCCCACGCCAATATCAATGCAATAACTGCGCTCTTCAAGCGCGATTTTGACCACTTCTTGAGTCATTAGACGTCATCCTTCGCAGACACCCCAACTGAAACCAACCCGGCCAGCTCGAGTTGCATCAGAATCATATTGACCAACATCGGCATCGATGGGCGCCCGGTTTCCAGCACAAAGTGAGCGGTGCTGCGATAAAGCGGATCACGCTGCACATACAAGTCACGCA
>CANHBY010000276.1 GCA_947458895.1 Burkholderiales bacterium
GCGCATGCCTGAGAGATCTTTGCCGACCAGCTCAGGCTGCCTGGCGTGCATGATGTTCTTGCCGTTCAGGTCGTAGATGAAGAAGTATCCGTCTACGCCATAGTCAAGTGCGGCCAGGCGCTGTATGGCCTCTTGCCGGATCGAAGGGTCGTCGCGCACGCTGTTGTACAGCGGTTCGATGGTGCTTCGTGCCAGATCGACATATTGCTGGAGCTCTGTTTGCCTGGCCGTCATGTAGGCCGATTCGAACAGGGCACGCTCACGTTCGGCCAGATTTTTTTCCTGCTGCTTCAACGCCAGCGCGATCAGCCCCAGAGATGCCAAAAGGGGGATGATCGAGAGCAGAAAAAACTTTAATCGCAGCCGCATGATCGAGCCGGTTCCACCTCAGGGTTAGTACCGTGTTTTGCTATTGATGGAACAAATAAACGCGATGCATTTTGGGTCAGGGCAAGGCGCAAACCACAGCGGGTATCGCGAGGATTTGTAACTCGGCCCCGATCCAAAAGGCGCGGTTTTATGTTCCAGATAGAGCGAAACACTGCACTATGCCTGTGTGGCGAGTTGGTACAGATGGCTGGAGCGAGCGCCAGATCGGCAAAAAAGCAAAATGGGCTTGGGCAGCGTGGCCAAGAGGTGGGTCATTTGCTCTACATCACTGGGCGTGTAGCGGCCCGGCACGACCGGCACAAAGGCGAACTCAAGACCCGCCGCGCGGGCCGCGGCCTCCAGTGCTTGGTTCGTGGGCTGGTCGGGGCCACCCTCGAAGTCTGGGCGGTTGTTGATCACGCTCAAGAAGCCCGCTTCAGCCACAGCACCCATCGATTCTTCAGAGAGCTGTGGGCTGGCGCAAACCTCGTGGCTCAGTGGCTGGACAGAGAGGGGTGTGGTCATGAGGCGCTTTGCTAAGGGGTACTTTGGAAGGGTGGAGGCCTGTATTGTCAACGATTTAAGGTCTGTTTAACTATGGATGACAGCAACCCCATGTCAGCTTGGCCCGCCAGCTTGGCCTTGGCGGCCGCCATGGCCTTGCCCATGTCGGCGGGGGAGGTGGCATTGATTTCCTGCAGGATCAGTGAGACTTGTTCTTGGATCTGTTCGGCGCTGAGGCGCTGGGGGAGATAAGACTCCAGCACGGCGAGCTCGGCAGATTCTTTGTCGACCAGGTCGGTGCGCTGGGCCGCTTGAAACTGGCTGATGGAGTCTTTGCGCTGCTTGATCAGCTTGTCGATGATGGCGACCACGGCCGCGTCATCCAGTGTGATGCGCTCATCGACTTCTTTTTGCTTCAGGGCGGCAAGCAGGCCGCGGATGGTCAGTAGCCTGGGGGCGTCTTTGGCCCGCATGGCTGTTTTCATGTCTTCGGTGATTTGATCTTTCAAGCTCATGATGTGCCCCCTGTGCGTCACTTGGGTTCGTTAAAAACAACAAGCCCGCATTGAGCGGGCTTGAGAGAGATGGCTAGCCCGAGGGGCCTTCCAATCAGAACAGCTTTTTAGGCAACTGCATGCTGCGAACGCGCTTGAAGTGGCGCTTGACGGCAGCAGCTTTTTTGCGCTTGCGCTCGGCTGTGGGTTTTTCATAAAACTCACGGGCGCGCAGGTCGGTCAGCAGGCCCAGTTTTTCGATAGTGCGCTTGAAGCGGCGCAAAGCCACATCAAACGGCTCGTTTTCTTTGACGCGAATCGTAGTCATTAAAAGTGAAGTCCTTGGTTGGCGCTGAACGGGCTCGTGATGCGGCCAGTGAAAGGGTCCGGATTTTCATCGGGCCAGGCGCTTGACGGACTCTCGAATTTCAAGGCCACAAGCACACACGAATTGGCAGCGCGCGTTGCTAGCAAAGTCGAGAATTGTAGCTCTATTTTTTTGATTGCCGCAATGCCTTCGTTCAGGCGCTGAGGGTCTGCCCGAAGCGGGGCACGATTTGTCGAGAACTTGGTGGTGAAACAGGCTGTTTGTAAGTAGTTTGGCCTCATTTTTCGGAAGTTGGCGGGCTATCATGAATTTCAGAGTCGCTGGGTTTTTGCTGGCCGCAGGGCCCTCTCCGCCGATGCCTTTTTGTCCAACTCAGCCTGTTGTCTGGCGCGTCTGTCCCCTACCGAATAAATGATGGAAACATTTCATTTGCCCTCAATGACGCCTGAGATTTTGGCGCTTCTCAAATTGTTTGATCGCAGCAATGTGTTGGTGAGCGTCAAGGATGCGCAGGGGCGCTATGTTCATGTCTGTGCGCGCATGGTCTCGTTGATGGGGCGCTCGCTCGATCAAGTCATCGGGCGGGCCGACTCTGAACTCTTGAGCGTGGACGAGGCTGCGATGATCAGGGTGGCGGAGCAGACTGTTCCCACCGATTCGTCCAGCCAGTGGAGTGAGCATCGGCTGGAGCGCAATGGTTTGCGTCGTGAATTCAGTGTGAATCGGATGATGCTGTGGGCGGGCTCGCGGGCCTTGCTGGTGAGTGCCTGGGTCGAGCTAACAGGTGCTCGGCAGCAGGAGGTGCGGCTTCAGCAAGCGTTGATTCAGCTTGAGCAGCAGCAGCTGGCCCTGGAGGCTCTGCGGCGTGAGACCCAAGATAACACCTTGCGTGATTCAGTGACTGGCCTTTATCAGCGGGGCCAATTCGAGGACCAATTGCGCCGCGAGCTCGATTTGTCAGCGCGTGAGCAGCGGGAGTTTGCTCTGGTGTCTATTGCATTAGATCCCCTCAAGGACGCGGCTCATGCCGTCGGTTCAGATGCGTATGTTCGGGTCCTGGAGGCTTTGGGCCGCCTGCTTCGCAGCAACACACGTGCCATGGATGCATCGTGTCGTTTGGAAGAGGACCGTTTTGCGGTGTTGCTTTCAGGGGTGGGGTTGGCGACGGCTCACTCACGAATGGAGGGTTTGAGGCGCCAATGTGCCACTCAAATCGTGGTACTGGGTGGACGGGACTTAGGCTTCACCGTGTCGATGGGGGTGGCGAGCTTTCCTCACACGGCCCATTCAGAGGAGCAGTTGGTCAATGCGGCTGGTGCTGCGTTGGCGCAGGCTCAGCAGCGGGGGGGTAACCACGTGGCGCTGGCCAGCATCAAATTCAGCATGGCCTAGTGTCGTTTCAAGTCTCAAATGTCGTTTGATCGCGCCGCCATCAAGCCCGCTGGCTAGGCGC
>CANHBY010000277.1 GCA_947458895.1 Burkholderiales bacterium
GCCCTCAAACCCGATGGCGTCGTTGCTTCTCGTCGTCATAGCCCAAGCTATGACTCCAGTGGCGCCTAGCCAGCGGGCTTGATGGCGGCGCGATCAAACGACATTTGAGCCCTGACACGACACTAGGGCGAGTGGCAGGGTGCCAGGTCTTGACAAGGTACGCTGTGAGGTTCAAAACAAAGGCGCTGTAGCGTGACCGCATGAGCGCTGCCGCTGTGGGTGCCAAGTGCTGTCGGGGCCCATCGTGATACGGGCTGCAGCACTGGCTGTAGGGCCGTAAATCAGTTGATCCGAGGCGACAGGGGCAAGTGGCCTCGGCGTTTGAAGGAGCTGGCGACCGACTCATCGGTCCAGGCCGGCCATGCAGATGTATTTGAGCTCGAGGTATTCATCCATGCCGTACTTGGAGCCCTCGCGCCCCAGCCCTGATTGTTTGATGCCGCCGAAGGGGGCCTCGGCAGTGGAAATCAAGCCGCTGTTGATGCCCACCATGCCGTACTCCAGCCCTTCGCTCATGCGCCAGACGCGGCCAATGTCTCGGGTGTAGACGTAGGCGGCCAAGCCGTATTCGGTGTCGTTCGCGGCGGCCAGCACGTCGGCTTCATCGTCAAAGGCGAACAGTGGCGCCATGGGCCCGAAGGTTTCCTCGCGTGCCACTTTCATGTCGGCTGTCACGTCACGCAACACCGTGGGCTCAAAGAAAGTGCCGCCCAATGCGTGGCGTTGGCCGCCGGTGAGCAGGCGCGCACCTTTGGAGAGCGCGTCAGCGATGTGGTCTTCAACCTTGGCGACGGAACGCTCATTGATGAGCGGCCCCTGGGTTACGCCGGGCTCCATGCCGTTGCCGACTTTGAGGGTTTGGGTGGCTGCGGTGAATCGCTCACAAAAGGCATCATAGATGCCGCGCTGCACGTAAATGCGGTTGGCGCAAACGCAGGTTTGACCGGTGTTGCGGTACTTGGCTGCGATGGCACCATTCACTGCGGCCTCTAAATCGGCATCATCGAACACGATGAAGGGGGCGTTGCCACCGAGTTCGAGCGAGACCTTCTTGACCGTGTCGGCGCACTGGCGCATCAACAGCCGGCCCACCTGGGTGGATCCGGTGAAGGTGAGTTTGCGAACCAAGGGGTTGGCGGTGAACTCTGCGCCCAGTGTTTGTGCATCCCCCGTGAGCACCGAGAGCAGGCCCGCGGGCACGCCAGCTTCTTCGGCGAGTTTGGCAAATGCCAAGGCCGAGAAAGGCGTTTCAAGGGCGGGTTTCACGACCATCGCGCAGCCGGCTGCCAAAGCGGGGCCCACCTTGCGTGTGAGCATCGCCGCGGGGAAGTTCCAGGGGGTGATGGCTGCACACACGCCTACAGGCTCTTTGGTGACGAGGATTCGGCGGTCGGCGGCCGTCGAGGGCATCGTGTCGCCGTAGACACGCCGAGCTTCCTCGGCAAACCATTCAATAAAGGACGTGGCGTAAATAATTTCGCCTGTGGCCTCTGCCAGGGGCTTGCCTTGCTCGGCCGTCATCAGCCTGGCGAGGTCGTCTTGGTGCGTTTGCATCAGGGTGGCCAGGCGGCGAAGGATGACCCCTCGTTCTTTGGCGCTCACCTTCTTCCAGCCTTTTTGGGCCTTCTCTGCAGCCTCAATCGCGGCCCTGGCCTCGGCCACGCCCAGCATGGGCACACTGCCGAGCAACTCACCCGTGGCAGGGTTGTGGATCATGTTCGTGATCCCAGAGGCCGCGTGGACCCACTGGCCGGCCACCAGGGCTTGAGTGCACAACAGATCAGGTCGTTGGAGTTTGAGCATGGCGAGGACACTGGTAGTTCACAGCGGTCAGGCCGACTGCAAGGCCTGGGTCAGGATGGCCAGGCCCTCATCGAAATGGGCCTGGGGGATGGTCAGGGGAAAGAGGAAGCGCAGAACGTTGGCATACAGGCCGCAGCTCAGCAAAATCAGGCCATTTTCGAGTGCCAGGTTTTGTACCCGCTTGGTAAATTCAGGGTCGGGCTCGCCGCTTTCGGCGTGGTTGAATTCAACGGCCACCATGGCGCCCAGCCCTCGAACGTCGGCAATCTGGGGCACACAGGCGCGCAGGGCATTGAGGTGATCTTGGAGTTGCTGCCCGAGCAAGGCACCGCGCTCGGGGAGTTGCTCCTCGCGCATGATGTCGATCACGGCGTGGGCTGCAGCCACCGCCATCGGGTTGCCGGCATAGGTGCCGCCCAGGCCGCCGGGTGCGGGGGCATCCATGATGTCGGCCTTGCCTACGACGGCGGAAAGGGGCAGCCCGGCAGCCAGTGATTTGGCAGTGACGAGAATGTCTGGCAGCACACCATCGGCTTCAAAATGCGCCATGGCAAAGAGCTTGCCTGTGCGACCAAAGCCACTTTGAACTTCATCGGCGATCAACACGATGCCGTGCTCATCACACACCTGGCGCAGCCACTTCACGGCCTCGGCCTGAATGACGTTGAAGCCCCCTTCGCCCTGGACCGGCTCAAAGATGATGGCGGCCACACGGCCGGGTTCGATGTCGAATTTGAAAAGGTTTTGCAGCGCCTTTTGGGTGTCTTCCAAATTGGCGCAGTGGCAGGGAAAGGGCAGGTGATAGATCTCGGGCGGGAAGGGGCCGAAACCGGTCTTGTAGGGATGCACCTTGCCGGTGAGTGACACGGCAAACAGGCTGCGGCCATGAAAGGCGCCACCAAAGGCGATCACGCCGGAGCGCCGGGTGTGGGCCCGAGCGATCTTGATGGCGTTCTCAATGGCTTCGGCGCCCGTGCTGAAGAGGGCCGTTTTTTTGGGGTGCTGACCTGGCGTTAACTGATTGAGCTTTTCGGCCAGGCTGATGTAGCTCTCGTAGGGCACGACCTGATAGCAGGTGTGGGTGAAGCGTTGGAGTTGATCCTCAAGGGCCTGCACCACCTTGGGGTGCCGGTGCCCGGTGTTGAGCACGGCAATGCCGCCTGCAAAGTCGAGGTAGCGGCGGCCTTGGTTATCCCAAAGCTCGGCATTTTCGGCGCGTTCGGCGTAGAGGTTGGTCAGCACCCCTACGCCGCGCGGCGTGGCGGCAGACTGGCGAAGTTTGAGTTCTTGCGGTGTGGCCATGACGAGCTCCAGGAGCGGTAGATCAGGATGCCATCAGGTTACA
>CANHBY010000278.1 GCA_947458895.1 Burkholderiales bacterium
CTTGGCTTTGGCGCAGGTTCATGTGGTGGGCTTGCATACCAATGTGGATTTTTTACGGCGCGTGGTGCGCAGCCGCTCATTTTCTCAGGCCGATCTGGACACCGCTTTGATCGAGCGCGAGCGCGCCGTTTTGTTCGCAGCGCTGCCAATGCCTGTGGAGTGGACGGTGGCGTCGGTCGCTGCACAGTGTTTGCAAACGAACAGCCCAAGCCGTGCCAATGAATCGGATCCCTGGAGCGTGGCTGACAACTGGCGCATTCATGGCGAAGCCTCCTGGTACTGGACGCTTGCGGTTGACGCCAAGGTCGTGCGGGCGAGCCTGAACCGCAGCCGCAGCGGCGAAATGCAGCTTCAATGGGCGGTAGATGGCGAGCCCGCCAGCGCTGCAAAACTTCAAATCGTTCCGCGCGGTGTGGGCCTCTTTGAGCTGGCCTTGGGCGCTGTTTGGCAGCGAATGAGCATTTACAGCTTGTCGCCAAATGCCTCGAGAACCCAGCGTGCCTGGGCCGTTTTTTCACCTGAATCTCATGCCCTCGCTGAGGTTCACCTGCCTTGGGCCGACACGGATTCACCGGGGCCTGGTGGGCTGTGTGCGCCCATGCCTGGCAAGGTGCTGATGGTGATGGTCAAGCCGGGTGATTCGGTCAGCCGTGCTCAGCCGCTGGCAGTGATGGAAGCCATGAAAATGGAACACACGCTGACGGCGCCTTTTGACGGTGTGGTTCAGGAGGTTTTGTACGGCGTGGGTGATCAGGTCGTCGAGGGTGCAGAATTGCTTCGTTTGACCGAGACAACTTCCTCGTGAAGGGCCCAGGTTGAACATGAGCTCCACATTCATCGTGCTGAACCCAGAGAGTTAAAAAGTCAATGCGCCCTGAACATGTGACCTTGGTCGAGGTCGGCCCGCGAGATGGTCTGCAAAACGAAGCCCAGGCCGTGTCAGCCGAGGCCAAAGTGGCCTTGGTCCACAGCCTGCAAGCTGCCGGTTTGAAAGAGATCGAGGTCACCAGCTTTGTGAGCCCGCGGTGGGTGCCGCAAATGGCCGACAACGCACAGGTCATGGCGAAAATTCAGCGCGTGCCTGGGGTGCGCTATTCGGTGCTGGTGCCCAATGTGCGAGGCTGGGAATCGGCCTGCCACAGCCAGCCTGATGAGATCGTGGTTTTTGCCGCGGCCAGTGAAGCCTTCAGTCAGCGCAACATCAATTGCAGCATCGAAGAAAGCATGCTGCGTTTCGAGCCGGTGGTGAAGGCCGCCAAGGAACAGGGCGTGAAGGTGCGCGCAGCCATTTCGTGCGCCTTGGGCTGCCCCTATCAGGGCACCGTATCAGCCGATGAGGTGGAGCGTGTGGTTAGACTGTTCAAGGACCTGGGCGTTGATCACTGCGGTGTGGCAGACACCCTCGGTGTCGGCACGCCAGACCGTGTGCAGGAGGCCATGGAGCGCGCCTTGAGGCATTTCCCTCTGCACGAGGTCAGTGGTCATTTCCATGACACCTATGGGCAAGCCTTGAGCAACATCTACGGTTGTTTGCAAATGGGCCTGCACATCTTTGACACCAGCGTGGCCGGCCTGGGTGGATGCCCTTATGCCAAGGGCGCCACCGGCAATGTGGCCACTGAAGATGTACTCTTCATGCTGCAAGGCCTGGGCATCGAGACAGGCATTCAAATGGAGCCCTTGATCGACACCGTGGCCATGGTGTCAGGCTTGCTGCAACGCCCACCCGTGAGCCGGGTGGGCCGTGCGCTGTTGGCCAAGCGCGCAGCCTCTGAAGGGGCGTGCAGCACATGAGCAGCACCACCGTTCCCAGCCCCTGTACGGGGGTGTGCCGAATCGATCCCACCACAGCGCAGTGCCAAGGCTGCCAGCGCACCCTGAGTGAAATCGAGGCGTGGTCGACTTTGAGCAATTCCCAAAAGCTGATGGTTTGGCGCTTGCTGCGCCAAAGGCGTTCCGTCTCATGACTCGCGGTACCCCATGAACAGCCACTCCGTCGCCGTGAAGTTTGCGCACTTGACCTTCTATTTCGATTTTTCGTCGCCCAGGGCCTACTTCGCCGTTGAGCGTTTGCCGGTGTGGCTCGAGGGTTTGTCTTACAGCATCACTTACCAGCCGGTTCATCTCAGGCAGAGGCCTGTTCTGAGAGCCCACGAGCCAGATCCTGATCTGCATGAATTGCCCGGCCACAACTTGGTGATGCCCGCCAGGTATCCCTTTGATTCCTTGCCCTATTCACGTTTGGCGCTGGCCTGTGCACCCTGCCTGGGAGGCACCCCCAGCCGCTGGGTCGTGCAGACCATCTTTCAGGAGCTTTGGCGCACTGGTGCCGATCCCGAAGACCCTCGGCGGCTTGCAGAACTGCTGTCCCAATTGGCGCCCCAGTTGCTGCCGCAGTTCAAAGATCAGGCCGATTCTGCCCAGGCCCAGCAGGTGCAAAACGCGCTGCAGGCCGCCACAGACCGCAGTGTGGAGAAGGGAGTCAGCCAGGTCCCGACCATGGAATTTGCGGATCAATTGTTTGATGTTCTGGATGGCAGAGATGCGCTGATCCAGGCGCTACGCGGCTTGTAGCCAAACGGTTGCTAGGGCGGGGGTCAGGTCTTGCCCCCCCCGCGCAGCTTACTTCGCGCGCCCGTAAGTGTCCTCAAAGCGCACGATGTCATCCTCACCCAGATAGCTCCCGGACTGAACTTCAATGATCTCCAGCGCCACCTTGCCAGGGTTGGCCAGGCGGTGCACCTGGCCCAGCGGTATGTAGGTACTTTGGTTTTCAGTGAGCAGGGTGACCTGATCGCCATTGGTCACTTCGGCCGTGCCGCTGACCACAATCCAGTGCTCTGCGCGGTGGTGGTGCTTTTGTAAGCTCAGCGAGGCGCCTGGTTTGACCATGATGCGTTTGACCTGGAAACGAGGGCCGGCATCAATGCTGTCGTACCAACCCCAGGGCCGGTGAACCTGACGATGAAGGTTTTGCTCGGTGCGGCCTGAATGGGTGAGCTCACTCACCACAAGTTTGACGTCTTGGCTGCGCTTTCGATCCGTGACCAGCACGGCATCAGGAGTCTCGATCACCACCACATCTGACAAGCCGACCACGCTCACCAAGCGGCTGGTGGCGTGTACGAGCGTGTTGTGGCTGTCAC
>CANHBY010000279.1 GCA_947458895.1 Burkholderiales bacterium
ATGCGCGAGTTGGTGCAAGAGCCGATGAAGACCTTGTCGATCAGGATGTCGGAGATCAGCTTGTTGGGCTGCAGGCCCATGTATTGCAGGGCGCGCTCGATGGCGCCGCGCTTGTTGGGGTCTTTTTCGTGCTCAGGGTCAGGGATGCGGTCTTCAATGCTCAGCACCATTTCAGGCGAGGTGCCCCAGGTGACCTGAGGCCGAATTTGGCTTGCGTCGAGCTCGACCACGGCATCCCAGTGGGCTTGGGGGTCTGATTGCAGATCTTTCCAGTAGGCCACGGCCACATCCAAGGCTGGCCCTGTGGGGCTGAAGGGCCGTCCCTTGACGTAGTTCAGGGTGGTTTGATCCACAGCCACCAAGCCTGCGCGAGCACCGGCTTCGATGGCCATGTTGCACACGGTCATGCGACCTTCCATCGACAAAGCACGGATGGCAGAGCCTGCAAACTCAATGGTGAAGCCGGTTCCGCCCGCGGTGCCGATTTTGCCGATGATGGCCAGCACAATGTCTTTGGCGCCACAACCCTTGGGCAGCTGGCCCTCGACGCGCACCAACATGTTCTTGGCCTTCTTGGCCAACAGCGTTTGAGTGGCCAGCACATGTTCAACCTCGCTGGTGCCAATGCCGTGCGCCAAGGCCCCAAAGGCGCCGTGGGTCGAGGTGTGCGAGTCGCCGCAGACGACCGTCATGCCAGGCAAGGTGGCGCCCTGTTCGGGGCCAATCACGTGAACAATGCCTTGGCGCTTGTCGCTCATCTTGAACTGGGTGATGCCGTGGCGATCACAGTTGGCATCGAGCGTGTGAACTTGCAATCGCGAAATGGGGTCTGCAATGCCCTCGGAGCGGTCGGTTGTGGGAACGTTGTGATCACTCACGGCCAAGTTGGCGGAAAGGCGCCACACTTTGCGACCGGCTGCCTCCAGGCCATCAAAAGCCTGCGGGCTCGTGACTTCATGCACCAAATGTCGATCGATGTAGAGCACTGAGGTCCCGTCGTTTTCGGTGTGAACCACATGCTCGTCCCAAATTTTGTCGTACAGCGTGCGCGCCATGGCGAATCCCTGTGTTTTTGAAATCAAATGGTAATTTTAGGTTGCTTCGGCCCGTTTGGCCCTGAACAGGCCCTGACAAAGGCGACAATCGAACTTATGTCTACATACGCACTCTTTGAAGAATCCGGAAAATTCCAGGCCGGGCGCGTGATGTCGGAGGCTGACACCTCCCTTCAGGTCGAGCTGGAATCGGGTAAGCGGGTGAAGGTCAAATCCACCCATGTGATGCTCCGCTTCGAGCGGCCGGCGCCCAGTGATCTCTTGGGTCAGGGCATGGCTTTGGCCCAAGAGATCGAGCTTGATTTGGCTTGGGAGTTCGCACCCGAGGAAGATTTCAGCTTCATTGATTTGGCGCGCGACTATTTCAGCGCCCAGGCCAACATCACCCAGCAAGCCGCCGCGTTGTTTCGCCTGTTTGAAGCACCCCATTACTTTCGGCGCCTGGGCAAGGGGCAATTCAAGAAAGCGCCGGCCGAAATCCTGCAGGCGGCCTTGGCAGGCATTGAGCGCAAAAAGCAAATCGCAGCCCAGATCGAAACGTGGGCCCATGAATTGATCACCGGCGCCTGCCCTGCACCTGTGCGCGAGCAAATTTACAAAATCCTGTTCAAGCCAGACAAAAACGCCCCCGAATACAAGGCTGTGGTCGAAGCGGCCAAGCGCTCGCAGCGTGCGCCGCTCGATCTGCTCAAAGCAGCTGGCGCCATCGAGTCCCCCTACCAGTTTCACTGGCGGCGTTTCCTTTTTGAGAACTTCCCCCAGGGCACGGGCTTCGCCAGCTTGAGCGCGCCTCCCATCAAAGACGACTTGCCGCTGGCCAGCGTGGAAGCCTTCTCAATCGATGATTCGGCCACCACCGAGATTGACGATGCCTTGTCGGTTCAAGGCTTGGGCACTGGCAAGGTGGTGTTTGGCGTTCATATTGCCGCTCCAGCTTTGGCCATTGCGCCAGACAGCGCGCTGGACAAAATCGCCCGCGACCGCTTGTCGACGGTCTACATGCCAGGCAACAAGCTGACCATGCTGCCAGCCGAGGTGGTCGAGGCCTACACCCTCGCGCAAGGGCGGCACTGCCCGGCGGTATCGCTCTATGTAGAGATGGACGAGGCCACCTTGGCCATCACGCAAACCCACACGCGCATTGAGCGCGTGCTGATTGCCGCCAATTTGCGCCATGACCAGCTGGACACGGTGGTGACCGCCGCATCACTGACCGGCGAGGCGCCGGCTGAGTATGCATTTGCCACCGAACTGGCCTTCGCTTACCGGCTGGCGCAGCACCTGAAGGCAGGGCGAGAAGTGGTGCGCGGCAAGCCAGAGAATTTCAATCGCCCAGACTACAACTTCAAGCTCGAAGGCATCCAAGACGAGCCGCGCGGCGACGAGTTGGTAGACATCAGCACCCGGCAGCGAGGCGCGCCACTCGATTTGATCGTCGCCGAGGCCATGATTTTGGCCAACAGCACCTGGGGCGGCTGGCTGCATGCCTGCGGTGTGCCTGGAATCTATCGCAGCCAAGCCAGCATGGCGCCTGGCATCAAGGTTCGCATGGGCACGAAGCCAGCACCCCACGCAGGCATGGGCGTGGCGCAATACACCTGGGCCACCTCGCCACTGCGGCGCTATGTGGACTTGGTCAACCAATGGCAAATCGTGGCCTGCGCTCGGCATGGCCACACGGCTGCGCTGGTGGCACCGTTCAAGCCGAAGGATGCTGCCCTGTTCGCCATCATTTCAGGCTTCGACACGGCTTACAGCGCCTACAACGGGTTTCAATCCAGCATCGAACGCTACTGGACGCTCCAGCACTTGGCCCAGGCCGAAATCCGTGAGCTGGACGCCACCGTGATGAAAGACGGATTGGTGCGGGCAGAAACCCTGCCCCTGGTGTTCAAGGCCATCGGTGCAGAGAGCCTGCCGCGAGGCACGAAGGTCCGAGTTCGCATTGGCGCCACCGATTTGCTCACGCTGGATGTGCATGCCAACGTCATTGCACAACAAGGCACCGAAGAGTCCGCCGATGATGCCGGCGACGAAGCCACAGATAATGCCGGCCCCATTACCTTGGCCATAGACTTACAAGA
>CANHBY010000280.1 GCA_947458895.1 Burkholderiales bacterium
CAAGAAGGGGCTTGCCAAGCTGCTGCCACGTGCCGGACGGGCCATGGTGGTGTATCTGGGGGTCGTCGCGGCCGCAGCGGTGATGTACCAACGCCTACCATCCTCGTTCCTGCCTGATGAAGACCAGGGTACTCTGCTGGTCAATGTGCAGTTGCCCCCTGGGGCTACGCTGGAACGCACACGGGAGGTCATCAAACAGGTCGAAGGCTTTATGCTGGATCAGCCTGAAGTCCAGAGCATGGTGGGTGTGCTGGGTTTCAGCTTTGCTGGCCAAGGCCAAAACGCCGCACTGGGTTTCATCACCCTCAAAGATTGGTCGCAGCGTCAGGGGCCCAACAGCAGTGCCAAGGCTGTGGCAGGCCGTGCCTTTGGTGCGCTGATGGGTGTGCGTGACGCCTTCATTTTCCCGCTGAGTCCTCCGCCTATTCCTGAGCTTGGCACAGCTTCTGGCTTCAGCTTCCGTCTGCAAGACCGCGCAGGGCTGGGCCATGATGCGCTGCTGGGCGCCCGCAATCAGTTGTTGGGCATGGCCTCCAAAAGCCCCCTGCTCACCCAGGTTCGACCCGATGGGCTGGAAGATGCACCGCAATTGCAGATCGATATCGACCGCGAGCAGGCCGCTGCCCTGGGCGTAGGTTTCGATAGCATCGCCAACGCCCTGTCCACGGGGCTGGGCTCGGCCTACATCAATGACTTTCCCAGCGCAGGCCGTTTGCAGCGAGTGGTGGTTCAGGCCGACGCCCCAGCGCGCATGCAAGCGGATGACGTTCTGCGCCTCACGGTTCTGAACGCACGTGGGCAGGTGGTGCCACTGTCAGCCTTTGCCAGCACACGCTGGGTCAAGGGGCCCATGCAAACCGTGCGCTACAACGGGTACCCAGCCATGCGCATCAGCGGCAGTGCGGCGCGCGGCTTCAGCAGTGGCGACGCCATGGCTGAGATGGAAAAGTTGGCGGCCCAGCTGCCCCAAGGCTTCGGCTTCGAATGGACAGGCCCCTCACGCGAAGAAAAGCTGGCCGGGGCGCAGGCCTACATCGTGTATGCCTTCTCCATCTTGGCCGTGTTCTTGTGTTTGGCTGCTTTGTATGAAAGCTGGACGATTCCGCTGTCAGTGATTTTGGTCGTGCCCTTGGGGGTTTTGGGCGTGTTGCTGGCCACGCTCTGGCGAGGCTTTGCCAACGATGTGTATTTCCAAGTGGGCCTGATCACCATCATCGGCCTGTCGGCCAAGAACGCGATTCTGATCATCGAGTTTGCGAAAGATCTGCAAGCCCAGGGCAAGAGCGTGATCGCGGCGGCCCTTGAGGCCACGCACTTGCGCTTGCGGCCGATTGTCATGACCTCTTTGGCCTTCACTGTGGGGGTGATTCCTCTGGCCGTGGCCACCGGTGCTGGCTCAGCCAGCCAACGTGCGATCGGCACGGGGGTGATCGGGGGCATGCTGACCGGCACGGTGCTGGCCATCGTGTTTGTGCCGGTGTTCTTTGTGGCGGTGCGTACGCTGTTCAAGGGCAGCGCCAAAGAAGCGGCACTGCATCGCTCAGACGCTGAACATCTGGGAGTGCATCCACATGACTAAGCCCCGCACAATGAACTTTGATTTTCCAATCTGGCACACGGCTCTTCTCACTGCCTCCTCATCAGATGAGTCCCGGGCAAGGCGACCTGCCAGAGCAAAGGCCTTGAAGATTTTGGTGATCGGAGCAGCCGCTTGCCTGGCCAGCTGCTCCCAAATGCAGCCCTACCAACGGCCCGAAGTCCCCTTGCCAGCGCAATGGGCAAGTGACGCCGAGCCAGCTGCAGCACCTACCGGCGCCCCAATCGCATGGCGAGATTTCATCGCCGACCCCACGCTACGGGCACTGGTGGATCAGGCTTTGCGAAACAACCGGGATGTGCGCATAGCAGCCCTACAAGCTGAGCAGTTGCAGGCTCAATACCGCGTTCGTGAGTCGCTGCTCTGGCCCACGGTAGGCACAGCCCTCGCAGCCGGTCGCCAAACGCTGGAGTCCACCAAAGCAACCTACAGTGCGGCCGTGCAAATCTCGAACTGGGAGATCGATCTCTTCGGCCGCTTGGCCAGCCTTGAAGAAGCTGCCGTGGCGCAATATTTAACTTCTCAGGAAGTCGCCAAGAGCGTACAGATCAGCCTGGTAGCCGCCGTGAGCACAGCTTGGCTCAACCTGCAAACCACACAGAGCTTGCTCGCCCTGACCCAACAAACCCTGCGCAACCGTGAAGAAGCCCTGCGCCTGGTTCGTCTGAGATTCGACCATGGCACCGCCTCTGCCCTGGAGTTGCGCAGCGCCGAGTCGGTCATGGAATCGGCTCGTGTCACGCTGGTGCAGCAAACCAGGCAGCGTGCCCTGGACCTGAACTACCTGACGCTGCTGATCGGCCGCCCCCTGGATCGACCTCTCACCGCAGCCGAACTCGCCTCTGCTCAAGACCTGTCCCTCCCTGCGTCTCAGATCCTGAACGATGTGCCGGTTGGCTTGCCATCCCAAGTTTTACTTGAACGCCCTGACATCCTTGCCGCAGAGCAGCGGCTGATCGCTGCCAACGCACAGATCGGCGTGGCCAGAGCTGCGTTTTTTCCGCGCATCTCACTGACCGCTTCGGTGGGTTCATCAAGCAGTGAGCTCAGTCAATTGTTCAGCGCCGGCACCTGGGGCTGGACCTTCATTCCGCAGGCACCCTTCACCCTCTTTTCCGGTGGCGCCAACCGAGCCAATCTGGATATCGCCAAAACAGGACAAAAGATTGCTGTCGCCCAATACGAACGCGCCATCCAGGCCTCCTTCCGAGAGGTCAACGATGCCCTGTTTGGGCGTGACACGCTGGGCCAGCAACACGAGGCTCAAGCTCGCCTGGTTCAAGCTGAATCAGAACGGCTGCGACTCTCGGATATGCGGCTGAACCAAGGCGTGGCCAACCAACTCGAGGTGTTGGACGCCCAGCGCAGTTTGTTCAGCGCCGAGCAATCTCTGGTGCAATCTCGTTTCGCCATGCTGCAAAACCGTGTCGTTCTTTTCAAGGTCTTGGGGGGCATTTAACCCACCCACCCTCGCACGCCCATGGACCCTACAGCCCTCACTGAACCTGATCGCCACCGGCATGCAGAAGGG
>CANHBY010000281.1 GCA_947458895.1 Burkholderiales bacterium
TATGCCGTGCGAGCTGAGTCCGCCCTTTCTCCAACTGCCCCGACAAGACTTGGTTGCGCTCCTGGGTAAAGGCACGCACCCGGTCGGCCATTTGGTTGTTGAGTGTTTCAATTTCTCGAAAAGCGCTCGTGACGGCGTCGTCACGATCTCGCACCTCAGCGCGGGGCGCGCCAATTTGATGTCGGATGATGGCAATCTGGTCTCGCCACGACTGAACCAAGGCCACAGGTAAGGCAGGGCTGAGCACGCGATTGAGCGATTCTTCGGCCTCACGCGCTGCATCGTCGAAATTACCACGCAAGGCACGATCTTCCAGAACCAGGTATTGCCGTGCGGCGCGCTCCATGGTCACACTGCGCTCTGCGATCAATTGAGCCGCCGTACCGAGAGCCAATGACTGTTCTGCGCCAGCACTGCTTTGTTTGAGCAAGTCCTCGAGTGCAAACAAACTGCTCAAAGAAGCAGCCCCGAGCAAGCCCGCAATGAGCATGAAGGCCAGAAGCAAAAGGTGACGAAAAGAGTAGCGCTGTAGATTGAACATGGGCTTCACCGAAACAGGAGTTCACTCGTGCCGCAAGGCCTCAATCGGCAACAAGGCAGCTGCCCGGCGTGCAGGGTAATAGCCGAAAAACACCCCCACGGCTGCAGAGAAGCCCACAGCCAGCAGCACCGCATTGACAGACAAGGCTACTGGCCACTGCGCCCACCAGGCCACACCCATCGTTGCCAGCCCCCCCAGGAGCACCCCGACGGCACCCCCCGTCATGCTCAGCAAAGTGGCTTCAATCAGGAACTGACTCAAGATGTCTCGGCTGCGAGCCCCCACCGCCATGCGCAGGCCGATCTCACGGGTGCGCTCAGTCACGCTGACCAGCATGATATTCATGATGCCAATGCCCCCCACAATCAGGCTGACACAAGCCACAGAGGCCAGCAGGATGGTCATGACGCGACTGGAGTCTTCTTGGGCCTGCAACATCTCGCTCAGGCTGCGAACGCTGAAATCGTCTTCCTGGCCGGGCTGCAAGCGACGCCGCTGGCGCATCAGCTCACGCACATGCTCGGTGGCCAGCGCCATGCTGTAGCCCTCGGCGACCTTGACGTTGATGGTGCCGACCCGCTTGAGGCGTCCATAAGACGTGCCCAGAATGCGGTTTCGAAAGGTGGAGATGGGCACGATCACCACATCGTCTTGGTCCTGCCCCAAAGCGTTTTGCCCTTTGCGACCCATGATGCCAATGACGGTGAAGGGAACCTGTTTGACGCGGATAGTCTGGCCGATGGGGTCGTTGTCACCAAAGAGCTGCTGCGCCACGGTTTGACCCAGCAAAGCCACTTTGCCAGAGCCTTGCATTTCAGCCGCCTCAAACTCACGGCCCTCGACCACAGGCCAATCACGCACCTCGTGATACTGCGGCGTGGTGCCAAAGATAAAGGTGTTCCAGTTGGTGTTGCCAAAGACCACCTGGCTGCCGGTGCGCGATGAAGGGGCCACCGCTTGCACCTCAGGCACCTCTGCGGCAATGGCACTGGCATCCATTTCAGACAACCATGGCCCGCTCTGAGCCCCAAGGCGCACGCCAGAGGCGCTCTGTGATCCAGACAGCACCAACATGATGTTGGAGCCCAGGGCCTTGATTTGCGACTCGACTCGTTGCTGTGCACCTGAGCCCACAGCGATCATGGTGATCACCGCCGCCACACCAATGATGATGCCCAACATGGTGAGCAGGCTGCGCATGGGGTTGGCTGTCAAAGCACGCCACGCGCTGCGAAAGGCTGGCCAGCCGTTCATGAAGACACCTTGGGGGCGGCTGTGCGCGGTGTTTGCATCACGTCTTCCACGATCAACCCGTCTTTGAACACCACACGCCGTCGAGCCCAAGCGGCCATGTCGATTTCATGGGTCACGAGAATCACCGTGATGCCCTGTTGGTTCAGCTCGGCCAGCAGGGCCATGATGTCTTCTGAGGTGCGCGAATCCAGCGCGCCGGTGGGCTCATCGGCCAAGATGAGGCGGGGGCGGTTCACCAAGGCACGCGCAATGGCCACACGCTGCTGCTGGCCGCCCGAGAGCTCTGAGGGCGTATGGGAGGCGCGGTCGCTCAGCCCCACTCGCCGCAGGGCCTCCAGAGCGCGGTCTCGGCGCTCTGGAGGCCGGACATTGGCGTAGACCATCGGCAGCTCCACATTTTCAAGCGCCGAGGTGCGTGGCAAAAGATTGAACTGCTGAAATACAAAGCCGATCAGCCGGTTACGCACCGAGGCCAAGGCATCGCTCGAAAGAGCCTGGCCAGCCTTGAGCAGCGTTTGGGAGGCTTGCGGTGTGATGAGTTCACCGGCCAGTGTATAGCGGCCTGAAGAAGGAAAGTCCAGACAGCCCAAGATGTTCATCAAGGTGCTTTTTCCCGAACCCGATGGCCCCATGATGGCCACGAATTCGCCCTCGTTCACGGTGATAGAGACGCCATTGAGTGCGCACACCCACTGGCCACCCACGCGAAAAGTCTTGGTCAGATTTTCGGCTTTTAACAACACCCGGCCACCCACCGGGATGCCTGGATCAGGGCTCAAAACGGCGACCTCGGCCCGGAGGGCGCGCCAGGCTTTTCAGATAGCGCATTGACACCCACGATCACCGTGCTGCCCTCTTGGGGCGACGAGGCTTCGTTCGAAGGCGCCAGGAGTTCCGTGAAGAGCCCATCGGTGATCCCAAGGCGCACGGAATAGGCCTGGGGCTGCATGCGGCCCTTCTCATCGCTGGCCAACACAAAAATCCGACCGCGCTGCACACCCGTGCCGCTACCTCCGCCGGCCTGAGCACCTGGTGGGCGAGGCGGCTTGCCCTCACGGCGCGCACCAGACGCAGAATCCGCAGGCGCAGCCACACCCGCCAACCTCACCCGAAGCGCTGCGTTGGGCAACCTCAGAACGTTCTCACGCGCATCGGTCACGATGCGCACGTTGGCCGTCATGCCTGGCAGGGGTTGTGGGCTGTCTGGGTTCGTGAAGCTCACCACCACGGTGTAGGTGATGACGTTTTGAACACTCACTGCCGCCTGACGAACCTGGCTGACACGCCCCTCGAAGTTTCGTCCGGGGAAGGCATCGATGGTGA
>CANHBY010000282.1 GCA_947458895.1 Burkholderiales bacterium
AATCCAAAAGGTGGCGCATACCAGCCACCGCCGCATCGCCATATTGCTCGGGGTTTTCAGATAAAAGCTTGTGGGTCACCAAGGTGCCATCGGGCCGCTTGCCCACCACATCGGTGAACGTGCCCCCGCGATCGATCCAGAACTGCCAAGCGTCCGAAAACGGATTTTCTGCTGTCATGGCTGCCTCCTCAAGCGCAAACCTCTAGCGCCCCAATCACTCGTCGTCCCACGGCCCCACGATACAACCAGATGGCCCCTTGGAACCAATCGACAACGCACACCCTGAAGCGATGTGACTTCGTCCTCAGACTCCCCCAGCCGAGTCCTCCACCAACCTCCAGGCCAAGCTTTCACCGGCCCTCAGAGGCGTCAGCCGGGCCTCACCAAAGGGAAGATCCTGCGGCACGGTCCAGCTTTCCTTGCGCAGGGTGATGCGATCAGCGTTCACTGGCAAGTCGTAAAAAGCGGGCCCATGCAGGCTCGCGAAGCCCTCCAGCCGATCCAAGGCCCCAGCCTCATCAAAGGCCTCGGCGTAAAGCTCCACCGCAGTCAAAGCCGTGTAACAACCGGCGCAACCCGAGGCATGCTCCTTGAGTTGCGCGGCATGGGGCGCACTGTCGGTGCCCAGAAAGAACTTGGGACTGCCGCTGATAGCCGCCGCCACCAAGGCCTGACGGTGGACCTCACGCTTGAGCACAGGCAAACAGTAATAGTGCGGGCGAATGCCGCCCTTGAACAGCGCATTGCGGTTGTAGAGCAAATGATGGGCCGTGATGGTGGCTGCAGTCCACGGACCAGCGTCTGCCACATACTGGGCCGCTTCACGCGTGGTGATGTGTTCAAACACAATTTTCAGCTCTGGAAAATCACGGCGCAGGGGCTCCAACTGGGTCTCAATGAACACCGCCTCACGGTCAAAGACATCCACCGCCGCATCGGTGACTTCGCCGTGCACCAGCAGCCTCAACCCCTCACGCTGAATGGCCTCCAAAGTCGCGTAGGTCTTGCGCAACGCCGTCACCCCTGCCTCGCTGTTGGTCGTGGCACCAGAGGGGTACAGCTTGACCGCCACCACACCCGCCTCCTTGGCGCGCCGAATCTCATCCGGGGCCAAGTTATCGGTGAGATAAAGCGTCATCAGGGGCTCAAACCGGCGCCCCTGGGCCAGCAGTTCGGCCGGCACGGCATCCAAAATTCTCTGGCGATACGCCATGGCCTGAGCGGCTGTGGTCACCGGCGGCCGCAGGTTGGGCATGATCACCGCACGACCAAACTGACGCGCAGTATGAGGAACCACTGCTGACAGGGCGGCACCATCACGAACGTGAAGATGCCAGTCATCAGGACGAAGAAGGGTAAGGGTTGTGGGTGTAGACATACGGTGTATTTTCTCAGCTTCAGGAAACTCTGCAGCGACTACAAAGCAAAAGGCACCCGAAGGTGCCTTTTGCTTTGTGGAGAGGCCGCCCCCTGAAAGGAGCTGCCTCTCAAGGCGCCGCAATCAATGCTGCAGAATCTTCGACAGGAAGTCCTTGGCACGAGGCGAGCGAGCCTCAGGATTGCCAAAGAACTCATCGCGCTTGCAGTCTTCAACAATTTTGCCGGCATCCATGAAGATCACGCGGTGGCTGACCTTGCGTGCAAAGCCCATTTCATGGGTCACGCACATCATGGTCATCCCCTCCTGGGCCAACTGAACCATCACGTCCAAAACCTCGCCCACCATTTCGGGATCCAGGGCGGAGGTTGGCTCGTCGAACAGCATCACGATGGGGTCCATGCTCAAAGCACGTGCAATCGCCACCCGCTGCTGCTGACCGCCCGACAACTGGCCAGGGAACTTGTGCTTGTGAGCCATCAAGCCTACGCGGTCCAACATCTTCAGACCACGCGCCTTGGCATCTTCCGGGTTGCGCCCCAAGACCTTGATCTGGGCCAGCGTCAGGTTCTCGGTCACGGACAAGTGGGGAAAGAGTTCAAAGTGCTGAAACACCATGCCCACGCGCGAGCGCAACTTGGGCAGGTTCGTTTTTGGATCAGCGAGAGAAATACCGTCCACCACGATGTCGCCCTTCTGAAAAGGCTCCAGCGCGTTCACCGTTTTGATCAGGGTGGATTTACCAGAGCCTGATGGGCCGCACACCACCACGACCTCGCCCTTCTTGATGACGGTGGTGTTGTCGGTCAGAACTTGAAAACTGCCATACCACTTGGAAACGTTCTTGATCTCAATCATGAAAAATGTCTTTCAGTAAATATCTTAACGAATGATCTGAATCTTCTTCTGCAACCCACGCACCAACATGGAAAGGCTGAAGCAAATCACAAAGTAGACCACCGCCGCAATGCAGTAGGTCACCACAGTGCAACCATAACGATCACCCGCCTGAATAAAGCCCTTGAGCATGTCGTAAGCACCAATTGCATAAACCAGCGAAGTGTCTTGGAACAAAATCACGGTCTGGGTCAACAACACAGGCAACATATTGCGGAAGGCCTGGGGCAAAACCACCAGCTTCATACACTGAGCATAATTCATGCCCACCGCATAACCCGCAAACACCTGCCCCTTGGGGACCGACTGAATGCCAGCCCGCATGATCTCGGAGAAGTAAGCAGCCTCGAACACAGTGAACGTAATCAGTACCGACAACTCTTTGCGATACTGATCACCAAAATCACCGGCAACGGCTTTATAGAACTCCACGGGGATCAACAGGAAGAACCAAAGAATCACCATCACCAAGGGGATAGAGCGGAAGGTGTTGACGTAGAACGTCGCTGGAATCTCCAACCACTTTCTCCCTGAAAGACGCATCAAGGCCAACAAAGTTCCGATAATGATCCCACCAATGGCGGCCACCACCGTCAACTCAAGCGAGAAAATAAAACCTGCTTTGACGAAGCGCAGAAGATCTGCCCACGACATATTGCTGCAATAGGGAACCATCATTTACCCCCCAACAGCATGCCAGGAATTTGTACCTGTTTTTCAATGACAGTCATAATTCGATTCACAGCGAATGCAGAAATAAAATATAAAAGCGTCACAACAGCATACATTTGAATATTACGCGAGGTTTCCTCTCCCGCCTGCTGGGCAAAGAAAGCAAGCTC
>CANHBY010000283.1 GCA_947458895.1 Burkholderiales bacterium
AGACACGGGCAGTGTCAGGGTGCGGCCCTGAAGCTGCAGGGGACGAGCCTGCCCATCGATTTGCACACTTTGGAGGGTAGCGCCCTCAGGCAGGGTGAGGTTGTGATCAAGCCCTCTGCTGCTGCGTAGCGACAACGTCAAGGTGTAGTCGGTCGCTCTCGCGCCGGGCTTGGCGATCAATTGGGAGCGATCGATCGTCAGGGTCTGCCCGGCCACGGCCTGCGGGCGGGCAATGTTCAGTTGAAGTGTCTCACCTGGCCAAGGGTAGAACACCCAGGCTGAATCAGATACGCTGGGCTCTGAAGCTGAAGGCGCAAGGCCAATCAAGTCCAGATGCCAAAGGGTGGATGCATTGACCGACCAGGTCTCAGCCCACGGCGTTTGCGAAGGGTCAGAGGGCACGCCAGCCGCCAGGCTCAAGCTGGTGCTGGGTGTGAGGCTGGAGGTCCAGCTCAGTGCGTCTGAATTGGGCCCCAGGTTCACAAGTACCTTGTTGTCCTTGACGATCACATTCGCGCTCGTGACGGCCTCACCGGGCAACAGGGGAATCTGCGCCAGGGCGGGCACCCCCATGGGTGACTCACGTCGCACCGTAGTCTCGACTCGCCAGACCAGATCCAGGTACAGCTTTCTCTCCACATGCAAGAAGGCTGGCAGGGCTGGCGTGCCAAGTTTGGCTGCAGCAGCGGCCTCGATTTTGCTTTGTCGGGTGAGTTGGAAGGTGTCCGCCACTTGGTCGTCAAGCAGCCCTTCTACCGACCATCCGGGGGCGTTGACCTGTACCTGACGTGGCTTCAAAGGCAGAGGCAACTGCACGGTGTCTCGGGGTGGCAGCTCACCAATCAAGTCAACACGCTGATGACCTGGAGACACCAGCAGCCAAAGGCGACCTTGCTCGTCACGCGCTAGGGCCTCAGGCTGACCGTTGGCTCGCACCTCGCGGGGGACCCAGTACTTCAGCCCCCCGGGAACCGGAATGGCCGTTTGCCGATCGGCGTCGATGTCCAGACTCAATCGCAACACCGAACCGGCGGCAAAGACCGTCAGCCGCGATAACTCGGCGCACTGGGGTAGGCAATCGGGGTCAGAAGTGAGCTTCGTTTTGAGTTCGTTGAGTAAGTCTTGATGAGGCCACAGCGCAGGCGAAGCACCTTGCGCAGGCACATTCAGCACAACGTCTGGGGGGGGCAAGGTCTTGGCCTGCAACTCGGGCGACCAAGTCAGGGCCGCAGACATCAGCGTCAGCCCTGTCAACAAAGGTACCGCCAACGACGCCGCCGCTGTGGCGGGTGGAACAGGCGACAT
Organism: Burkholderiales bacterium; assembly: GCA_947458895.1. Classification (GTDB taxonomy): domain Bacteria; phylum Pseudomonadota; class Gammaproteobacteria; order Burkholderiales; family Burkholderiaceae_C; genus CANHBY01. The sequence continues at coordinate 1,306 of CANHBY010000283.1, forward strand.
CGGGTCGGCTCCGTGGGGTGATGCCGGAAGCCGGCGCAACACCTGGCGCGCCAAGACCATGAGCAACCATCCCAGCAGGGCAAGCCTGATGACCGTCAAGAGCTTTTGCACCCAAGGCGGAGACAACCACAAAGACAACACTTGATCTCGCAGCACAGGGCCATCCCATTGCAATTGATAGGTATGCCAGGACCACGTTGGCAAGCCTGGCCCCGTCTGCACCTTGGCATTGGGGTCGACGTTGCGATAGGCCTGCTGATAGACATCACTGCTGATCTTGGGAGAGGAAGCCCTGGACAACAATGGGCGCTGCTGGCCCTGCGCGGCTTGCGTCAAACTGGGTGTCTCGTCCGAAGACGCCATGGGCACAACTTCGGCGGAAGGCGAGGCCACCGGTGCGGGTACTGCCACAGCACGCAAGGTGGCATCGTCCTGGGGCGACTGCTGGACCAGATCAATGTGCGGCTTCTCCAGCACGGGATATAGCGCTGAGCGCACCTGAAAAATAGCGAATTGGGCACTCAAGAGCAGCAGCACCAACAGGCTGGCCGCGTAGCCCCAGCGCATCACAGATTTGGCCAGCGCCAAGCTGTCAGGCATCACGCGAAACAGGGCTGCAGTAGCCAGCAAGGGAGCCCAGATCCAGAGCGGAAAACTTGGCTCGTAATACGAGAGAACCAGCATCACAAAAGCGGCACAACCCACCACCCAACCCCAAAGGCGGCCCACGGTCAACGAGATCATCAGCACCGCAAAAAAGGCCAACAGATTCCAACGCCCCATCCAAGCGCCATCAGCTCGGTCTACACCAGCGGCGTGCCACAAACGCCACCCCGCAGGGAGGGACAACTGCATCGAGACCCGCTCAAAGTCTTGCCGCCAGCCCACTGCTGGCATGGCTCGCGTCACCTCGGTGCTCACACTGTCTGCAGACAGATTCAATTCCCCCCGGCGTAACTCCAGACCCGTCAGGCCACTGGCACCGATGGTGATGAGTTGATCCTGTGAGTTGATATCCGCACGACCCAACTGACCAGGAGCGCTGAGCTCCAGCCGCGTGGCCTGATTGATACGGCCATTGATCCGATCATGGAAGGTCATGGCCTGGCCATCAAAGCTCAGCCAGACCCGCCGGGTGAGCGACAACTGGTCTGAGGACAGCCCCACATCACCACGCCGTTTTTCGTTGATTTCAAGCTTGGCCTGCGGGGTCATCAGGAAGGCCGGCAAATGACGCCACTCGGCAGGCAAGGTGGTTTGCTGAGGATCGACCGAAGGAGGGCCTTCGATCGAGACGGAGCGCAATGCCGGCGCAGCCTGGAACACCCACACTTCCTCATTGGCAACACCTGACCCCACCGAGCCGGCACTGTCGGACTGAGGTGCGGCTTGTGGTGGCAGCGTCAAGCTGCTGACTCGGCCTGGATGGCGAGCCACCAGGTTCAGATCCCAGACACCCGGCCGCGCCTGCAAACGCAAACTGCCATCGGGGGCCAAAATAACCGGCAGGGGAGACTGCAACTCTTGAGGAACCCATTCGGGCAACAGCCCACGGGGCACCACGATCTCGCGGCTCTGGCCCGAGACCTCCAGGTGAAGTCGCGTGTTCAAACGCACAGGAATGCCGTCCTCCAGCAAGCGGTAGATCCGAATTTGAGCCTGGTCTTCTACGGCGCCTTCACTTGATTGCTGGCGCCCCAGCCATACTCGGTTGTCGTCATCACGCACCGGCTCACCCACTTGGCGACCGGCCAAACTGAGTTGCAGCAAGGCGGCCTGCTTTGGCAAGGCCAGCGACTCAGGCATGGTGGG
>CANHBY010000284.1 GCA_947458895.1 Burkholderiales bacterium
GGCAAAACTGAGGTCTATACCCCGACACCCGCAGAGCGTATGGCCCTTAAAAAGGCGCTTGTGCCCGTTCACAAGCAAATGGAGTCACGCATCGGCGCCGAAATCATCCAGGACATCTACAAAGCAACCGGGTTTGTCGCCGACAAACTTTAATCTTTAGATCGTTTTCCTGCATCGCAGGGATGGGGGCTCATAGGGCCCCCGTTTTTTTGGTTCAATTTTTTTCTTCATTAACGCGCTCAAGCGCGAGGAAATTTCATGAAATGGCTTGACCATCTAGAGGAGTGGCTGATCGCCACCCTCATGGGTGCTGCCACGGTGATTGTTTTCATTGCCGTGATACACCGCTATATGTCGGGAATGAGTATCCCCGGAGTGCAAGACTGGCTGATTGGCTTAAACATGAGCTGGGTCCAGGAAGCCACGATTTACTGCTTCGTTTGGATGGCCAAGTTTGGCGCTGCTTATGGCGTTCGAACGGGTATCCACGTGGGCGTGGACGTGGTGATCAATCGGATGAAATCCGATAACTACCGAATTTTTGTGATGTTCGGTTTGCTCAGTGGTGCTTTTTTCACCGGCATCATCGCCAGCTTAGGCGCCTACTTTGTATGGGAAAACGGCGCGCATTACGCCTTCATGAGTCTTGTTGGCGCCAGCCTGGAAGGCCTCACCGAGGGCCCCACCACGCCTGACCTCGAATGGCCAACCTGGATCATTTACCTCGCCATTCCGCTGGGTTCAGCACTGATGTGCTTCCGTTTCCTGCAGGTGAGCTGGTCGTTCCAGCGCACGGGCGAGCTGCCTCATCACGACCATGGCCACGTAGACGGCCTGGACGAAGACACTGAACATCAAGGAGCCAAAGCATGAATGGCTTGATTATTTTTGGTTTGCTGATTGCCCTCATGCTGACGGGCATGCCGATCTCGATCGCGCTGGGCTTGACCGTCTTGGGCTTCATTTTCGGCTTCACCCAGACACCGGTTGAGGCGGTTGCGCTGAAGCTGTTCACCGGCATTGAGAAGTTCGAGATCATGTCGATCCCGTTCTTCATCTTGGCAGGAAACTTCCTGACCCACGGCGGGGTGGCCAAGCGCATGATCAACTTTGCCAGTTCCATGGTCGGCCATTTTTATGGCGGGCTGGGGCTGGCAGGCGTGTTGGCCTGTGCTTTGTTTGCTGCGGTTTCAGGCTCATCGCCAGCGACCGTGGTGGCCATTGGCTCCATCCTGTTGCCCGCCATGGTCAAGGCCGGCTTCCCCCAGCGCTTTGGGGCCGGTGTGATCACAACCTCTGGTGCCCTCGGCATCCTGATTCCGCCCTCCATCGTGATGGTGATGTATTCGGTGTCAACCAATACCTCGCTTGGCGACATGTTCCTTGGCGGTGTGGTTCCCGGTATCGGGCTGGCTGTGTGCCTGGGTATCACCACCTGGTGGATAGCCCGCAAGCATGACTACCCCCGCTTGCCCAAAGCCTCTTGGGGTACGAGGTGGCAGACTTTCCTGGCATCGTTCTGGGGGTTGCTGCTCATCGTGATCGTGATGGGCGGAATCTACGGGGGCATATTCACACCCACCGAGGCAGCCGCGGTCAGCGCGGTCTATGCATTCATCGTGGCGGTATTTGTCTACAAAGACCTCACACTGAAAGACGTGCCCCGCGTGCTGTTGAGCTCAGCGAACATGAGCGCGATGCTGCTCTACATCATCACCAACGCGGTGCTGTTCAGCTTCGTGCTGGCCAATGAACAGATCCCTCAGCATCTGGCCGACTGGCTTATCGGCATGGGCTTGGGCTCGATCACGTTCTTGCTGGTGTGTAACATTTTGTTGCTGGTGGCCGGCAACTTCATGGAGCCCTCATCGATCGTATTGATCTTGGCCCCGATCCTGTTCCCGGTCGCCATGAAGCTGGGCATTGACCCCGTGCACTTCGGCATCATGATGGTCGTGAACATGGAGGTTGGTTTGTGCCATCCACCTGTAGGCCTGAACCTCTATGTGGCCTCAGGGATCACCAAGATGGGCATCACGGAGCTCACCGTGGCCGTGTGGCCATGGCTGTTGACGATGCTGGGCTTCCTGGTAGTGGTCACCTACTGGCCTGGCCTGACGCTGTGGCTGCCTAACCTGATGAAGTCGATGTAACTGACTTGATTGGTTGTGGGATCACTTTGGCGCCTGATGAGCATCGCTCCTCAGGCGCCAAGTTGTTTCAGGGCCCACTCGATGTGTTCACTCAGCAGCACATCGGCCTGCGCCAAACGCCGGCTCAATGCTTCCTGAACCGCACGCGCTTCATCACCTGAATCCATCGTGCGCAGCAAATTACCCAAGGCCACGGCCAGGTTGCGCTGCCATCGTTGGTGACCAATGCGCCGAATCGGGCTGCCTTCGGTTCGCTTCAAAAATTCATCTTCAGTCCAAGACCATAAAGCCAGCAGGGTCGAGCCACCCAGCGGCGCACGTGCATCAAAATCAGGCAGCGTGCTGCGGCCTGCGAACTTGTTCCATGGGCACACCAGTTGGCAATCGTCGCAACCGTAAATGCGGTTACCCATGAGTGTCCGAAATTCAACAGGAATGCTGCCGGCGTGCTCGATGGTGAGATACGAAATACAACGCCGGGCATCCAATCGGTAAGGTGCCACGATGGCTTTTGTGGGGCACACATCAATGCAAGCCGTGCAACGTCCACAGTGATCCGATAGGGGTGCCGTTTCGGGCAGGGCCATGTCCAGGTAAATCTCGCCCAGGAAAAACATGGAACCGGCCTCGCGGTCGATCGTCAGGGTGTGTTTGCCTCGCCAGCCCAAGCCACTGCGCACAGCAAGCTCCACCTCCAACACCGGCGCTGAATCGGTGAACACTCGGTACCCCAGTGGCCCCACCCAATGTTTCAATCGCTCAGCGAGTTGCGCCAAGCGAGCGCGCAGCACTTTGTGATAGTCCCGTCCACGCGCATAGAGCGATACCGTGGCCTGATGGGGGTCTTCCAGGCGAGCCCATTCCACGGCCTGCCAGCCAGGGGTCGTGTGGCGAGGAAGATAGTCCATGCGGGCCGTGATCACGCTCAAGGTGCC
>CANHBY010000285.1 GCA_947458895.1 Burkholderiales bacterium
CCAGCACCAGCACCAGCACCAGCACCAGCACCAGCACCAGCACCAGCACCAGCACCAGCACCAGCACCAGCACCAGCACCAGCACCAGTGGGTTTTGGCCCGGCGCTGGCGGCCGATTCCGAGGGGCCTGTGTGGGGCAAGATTCACCTTGAAAAGCCGGTGGCGGTGCAGCCCCGACCCGGTGCAGTATCCCGACCAGATCATGCTCGGCCCGCCAAGGCGAAGCCGAGCATTTCAGCAGCTTCAGCGCCGGCGGCGGCGGCTTCGGCAGCTGCCGCGGCATCTGCCCCCCAGGCCAAGCCAATCAATGCGGCCAATGAATCGCTCGAATCAGTCTTTGGGGTTGATGACAGCGGCAACGGTGTGCCGGACGTCTTGGATCGCTGGGGGGGGAAGATATTCCAGTCTAAAGTCATCCTGGCGGCCGCTCAGGCCTACTATCGGACCGCTTTGCCATTGGCGACAAAGGCGCAGATGGGCGTGACCTTGACCCCCTCCGAAAAGCTCAGCGTGCTGCGCGCAACCGAGTGCTATCTGATCACGTCCATGCAGGAGGGCCTGCGTTCGCCACCCAACCTGAACGACCGTGTTCTGACCCAGGGCGGCCAGGCGGCCGAACGCCTGAAGGGGCTCTTCAACCAAGTGCAGGCGACTGACTATGTCGTCAGTGGCAGTCGCAAAAAAGCATGTGAGTGAAGCGCAGGGGCGCTGTTGAGTGCCTTGTCGCCGCTCTGTGGAGCCGCCCCCGCGCCCACTTGCTAGAAAGCGCAGTGTCGGATAACATCGAACCTTCGCCTCAAAGACGGGGCGATTTCGTTCATCCCCTCTGACCTCATCGACTCTTCACACGGTTTCGCCGTGTTTGTTCGAACCCTGGCGGGCACCACTGCGGTGGGCTGCGGGAATGGTTGGCGGCGATGCCGTCGCTTTGACTGTTCCCGATGACGCTGCGCTGTTCTGGCGCGGCCTCGGACGTTATTCCAGCGACTAAAACTGATCACCCACCGGGGTGGTTGCAGCGGCGCGTGCATTTCACGTTGTCGATGATGCGTGCTGCTGCTTGAATGATGAAGAGAAAATCATGAGTTTTGATAAGTTCGAAGACCATACCGAAGCTGAGTTGCCTGCAGCGCCTGAGATTCCAAAGGCTGAGAGTGGCATGTTGTTCAGCCAGCTGAATTTGCATGCTGCGCTGGCACGCGCCGTGGCCGACTCAGGCTACACCCAGGCGACCGAGGTGCAAATGCAGGCCATTCCCCCAGCCCTGGAGGGGCGCGATTTGATGGTTTCATCGCGCACAGGCAGTGGCAAAACCGCTTCGTTTATTCTGCCGGCGCTTCAAAGAATCTTGGCCGCGCGTAGCGATGAAAGCAAGCGCCGCAAGCCCGGTATGCCCAGCGGCCCGCGCATTTTGGTGCTCACACCCACGCGCGAGTTGGCCATGCAAGTGGCCAAGGCGGCCGCAACCTACGGCCGTCATGTTCAAGGTTTGCGTGTGACCACCGTGGTGGGTGGCGTGCCTTACCCTGCCCAAATCAAGGCCCTGCGTGGTCCGTTGGACATCCTGATTGCCACACCAGGCCGCTTGCTCGATCACCTTCAAACGGGCAAGGCCATCCTGGACGGCATTGAAATGCTCGTGCTCGACGAAGCCGATCGCATGCTCGACATGGGCTTCATCGACGATATCAACACCATCGCTGCCAGTGTTCCAGCTGAACGTCAAACCGTGATGTACAGCGCCACCTTCGCTGGCCATGTGGGCCGCTTGGCGCAAACCCTGTTGCGTGACCCGCAGCGCGTCGAAGTGGCTTCTCATACCGACAGCCATGAAAACATCGAGCAGCGTTTGCATTGGGCTGACAACGCGCACCACAAACACGCGCTGCTGGATCACATCCTGACCACCCGCGAGGTCGATCAAGCTGTGGTGTTCACCAGCACCCAGCGTGATGCCGACTGGCTCGCAGACCGCCTGGCCGGCATGGGCCATGCCTGCGCTGCGCTGCACGGCGGCATGCCCCAAGGGCGTCGTAATCGTGTGTTGCAAAGCTTGCGTAATCGCCAGCTTCGCATTTTGGTGGCCACTGATGTGGCAGCCCGCGGCATTGATGTACCCACCATCAGCCATGTCATCAACTACGGCCTGCCGATGAAGCCTGAAGACTACGTTCACCGCATCGGCCGCACAGGGCGTGCTGGCCGCCAAGGCCTTGCTGTGACCCTGGCCGAGCGCATGGACATCGGCATGATCCGCCGCATTCAGCACTTCACCACGCAAGACATCCCTGTGGCACGCATTGAAGGCCTGGAGCCCCAAAGCCCTGAGCCTCGTTTGATGGCGCCGCGTGCTGGGAAGCCTGCTTTTGGCGGCAAGCCTTTCGTCAAGTCCTTCGACCGCGGTTTCAATCGCGGCGCTGACCGTGGTGGGGACCGCAGCTCCTTCTCTCGTGGGCCGGCCCAAGGTGGTTTTGAGGCTCGCTCGGGTAGCAATGAAGGCTCAGGTTTCAAGGGTGGCTTCAGGGACAATTTCCGCCCTGCCGATACTCGCTTTGCGCCTGCTGGCCAAGCGCCGCGTGGCCCTGCGGGCAATACGCCCTTTGATCGCCCCCGTGGCCCGGCTCAGTCGGGTGCCTTCGAAGGGTCTCAAGGGGCTCGCAACGAGGCCTTCGGTGACCGAAGCGAGCGCCGTCCGTTTGCTGGCGGTGCAGACCGCGATGGACGTAACGGTGCAGCACGACGCGTGACCAGCAAGCCTGGTTTCAAGGGTCGCACAGGCGGCGGTTTCGGCCGCTGATCTGTGGGGGCCGGTGCTTTACCGGCTCGCCTCCGAGTTTCAGGCTCAAAGATGACCTGTGTGCGGGTGAAATGCCTTCGCCAGGTTGAACTTTGTGTCCTTTTGGCCCACCAAGTGTGGGCCACTTTTCTTTTGAGGTGTCATGCTCTGCATCTTTCCCAGCGGCTCGCTTTAGGGCCTGTTAACACTAAAGATGCCAGTGCGAACGCGGTCATTGGGGCGCAGGGCAAGGCGCGCGGCGCTGCCAAGGCTATTCGCCTTGGCGAGACGTGCAACGCCGCGCTGCGCCCC
>CANHBY010000286.1 GCA_947458895.1 Burkholderiales bacterium
CGACAACGCGGCGGGCTCGTGCCCGCAAGGCGGAGCAACGCCGCCAGCGCGCCGCAGCGCTGCCCAATCGGGTGCGTCCATGTACGGTTTCTAGGATAATTCGCCATTTCCGGGCTTATTCGGCGTTTGGGGGGGGAATGTTTTGCCGGGGAGCGGTGTGCTGGCACGGTGTTGCCAGCGGCCCGATGCAATGCAGCTCGGTATCGCTCAAGATGTTGAAGCCGACCGAGTCAAGGCTGAGTGGTTGACATCCCTTCAGTTTCACGACGGGCTCACCCAAGCCAAGCTGGCACTGAGCGATAGGGCTCAAGGGTGCAGACGCGCACCCAAGGCAAGCTCAAAGAGGCGACCAAAGCGTATATGCATTTGCTGGGATAAAAGCCTGCACGCGTGCGCTCATACTTCGATGACACCAGAGTCAAATAGACAGCCTCAGGCAAACCTTAATTGCCGGGTGAATAAGCGCTCAACTGACGCTTTTAGCAACTGTCTTTTTCGTCAAGCGATTTTTGTTTTCAAATGGATCGAATCATCCCAAGAGGAATTGTTTTTGACCATGGCATTGAGGATGCCCAGCAGTTTGCGCATGCAAGCAACCAATGCAACCTTCTTGGGCTTACCGGCAGCCAACAAGCGTTGGTAGAACACGCGCACCACCGGGTTGTAACGCGTAGCCACCAGCGTGGCCATGTACAAGGCTGTTCGCAATGCCGCACGCCCACCACTGATACACCTCTTACCTTTGAGCCGACCAGAGTCATGGTTATAGGGTGCCACCCCCACCAGCGCGCCGATCTCTCGGCGGTTGAGCTTTCCCAACTCGGGCAACTCTCCTATCAACGTTGCCACCGTGGCTGGCCCCAGTCCTTTGACCTCGCCCAACAAAGTGTTCAGATCAGCGTGATGGTGTGCCAGGTGCCGAGCCAGATCAGCCTCAACATGGCGCAGTTGTGTGCCCAAGGACTGAATCACCGCCTTGATGCTTTTGTGTGTGCTGCAATGGGCTACGCTCAGGTGGTGGATCTCCATCACCCGCATCTGAACAAGTTGTCTGCGCCGCCCAACCAATGCAGCCAGCTTTTGCTGTTGCGCATCAGCCAAAGGTTTCACAAAACGCGCCGCATCAGGGCGGGCGGCCAGTACCTGAGCCAAATGCGCCAAGCCCGCCGCATCAATTCGATCCGTCTTGGCCAAGCGCCCCATGGCCTTGGCAAAGTCGCGTGCTTGACGCGGATTGATGATCGTCACCGGCAAGCCCTGCGCTTGCAGCGCCGCAGCACAAGCAAACTCATAGCCTCCTGTGGCCTCCAGCACCACCAATCCAATGCGCAATTGCCGCAATACCTGCCACAGCGCATCATGACCGGGGCCATCATTGCTGAACTCACCAGGTTTGCCATCGAGTCCCACACAAACGTCCAATTTGGCTTTGGATACGTCAATTCCGACAAAAATCAAATCAGCATTCTTCATGGCCCATCCTTGTTTTATGCGACCTTCAGTCCGACAACTGTTCGGGCTCTTGATGAATGAAACCGCTGTGCGCCAAATGCTAAAAAGCGGGCTTATGGGCCCCAGGTTCAAACGGGCTGCACGGCGGGTTTCAACTCTTGTCGGCTCAGGACTGTGGATTTGTGGACGATGCGCTACGCGCACCGCCAGACTTGCCGTGGACAACTCTACGAGTTGCCCACCGCGCCTGGCTTCGCCCACAAGCTCCACAGTCCGCCACCGCTATCTATAACTCACGATTGAAAGATACAAGGGTTAACACGCACTAGAGTTCACAGCCTTGGCGCGAGAGCCAACTTTCGAAATGCGGCCAGCTTCACCGGTTCGGTGAGGTTGGCTGGTTCATCTTTCTCGGTGTCTTCACTCATGAAAATTGCTGCCTTGCAAATGGTTTCCACGGCCAACGTGAACCACAACCTGGCCACGGCTCGGCGACTGGCCGGCGAAGCCGCTGCGCTCGGCGCTCGGCTCGTGGCCTTGCCCGAATACTTCTGCCTCATGGGGCACAAGGAGCACGACAAACTTCGCCATGCTGAAGCGCTTGGCGAAGGCCCCATCCAAAAAACCCTTGCAGACATCGCCAAAGAAAATGAGGTGTGGGTGGTCGGCGGCACTCTGCCCTTGCGCTGCAACGATGCCTCGAAGGTGCTCAATGCCTGCTGTGTCTATGCGCCCGATGGCACGCTGGCCACACGCTACGACAAGCTCCACCTTTTCCGGTTCGACAACGGCAAGGAATCCTATGACGAGGGTGCGGTGCTGCAAGCCGGGCAGTCAGCCGTGACGCTGGATATTCAAATCGACGGACAGCCTCTGCGCATTGGCTTCAGCATCTGCTACGACCTGCGTTTTCCCGAGCTCTATCGGGCCATGATGAGCCCCCCTTGCGACCTCATCTGCGTGCCCGCCGCCTTCACACACACCACCGGCCAAGCCCACTGGGAGTTGCTGCTGCGCGCACGCGCCGTTGAAAACCAGTGCCATGTGATCGCGCCGGCACAGGCCGGCTTGCATGAAAACGGCCGCCGCACTTGGGGCCACAGCATGGTGATCGACCCTTGGGGTGATGTGCTGGCCATGCTCGCAGAAGGCGAAGGCGTGGTGCTGGCCGAAGTCAGCCCCTCACGCACTGCCGACGTGCGGCAGCAACTGCCGGCCTTGAACCACCGCCGGTTCTGATGCCATGCCCGATATCCTGATCGTCTCCATCGCTTCCTTGTTCGCCGGCTTCATCGATGCCATCGTGGGCGGCGGCGGCCTGATCCTGGTACCCGCGCTTTTCAGCGTGTACCCTCAGGCTGCGCCAGCCACCTTGTTTGGCTCCAACAAAGGCGCCTCCATCTGGGGTACGGCGCTGGCTGCCACGCAATATGCCCGCCGCGTGCAGCTCGTCTGGCAAGCGCTGCGCCCGGCCTGTGCAGTCGCGCTGCTGGGCGGCTTCGCAGGCGCCTGGGTGGTGACCTTGGTCGATCCAGGCCTGCTGCGCATAGCCCTGCCGTTCATCTTGATGGGGGTGCTGGGCTACACCTTGATGCGCAAAGACATGGGGCGCGAACACACCCCGCGCTTCAG
>CANHBY010000287.1 GCA_947458895.1 Burkholderiales bacterium
CAGTAAGTGGCCAGCCCAAGGGGCGGTCGGGGCCTCTCGGCTTTTTGAGGTTCCATTTCCCGAGATCTGGATTTTCCAGGGAATATTGGCCTGCCGACCATCACGTGAAATGACATGGGGCAGGAGAGCTGAACGGATGTCTGCCGGGGTCAGGCCGGCGCCCAATTGAAGACCCACCGATGCCCGATTGCGAAGTTCCTGCCACGACATCTTTGACGGGCTTGCCGACAGTCGAGGCCGCGCAGAGGAAAGATAAGTGACCAGCCGTTTCGCCTCGGTGGCCGATAAATAAGAGGGCAGGGGATCGCTGGTGAAGTTGGCCAGGCGAATCGAATCTTTGCGCGCCAAGAACTCTGAGGCAGCGTTGTTGCGCGGCTTGCCCGTTTGATCGGCCAAAGCGGTGAGTACCCGGTCCACAAACGTGACCATGCGCCAAGCGTAGCGGTCGGAGAGGTCGGCATCGCCACCTCGAGAGTCGAGGTAGCGGGCCAAATCGTCAGCGCTCAGCGAATGTACAGGCAGGCCCTCGCTCACGCACCAAGCAGCCAGTGAGTCCCACATAGACCGGTAAACAGCGAGCGAAGACACTCGGAAGCTCCGGCTGCGAGGCTTGGATTGGTGCCAGCTCACAAATGCGTGCGCGAAGCCATCCACCAAACCGTCATCAGACGGATCGAACAGGTTGAGGTTGCATGAAAATGAACTAACACCCATGGTGTTGATTATGAGTGCAGCCATCGCACCTGTCCAGCGCATGTTGTACAACCACAAAAAACAACGCATCGACACCAAAAAAATGTTAGTTCACTTATTTGCCTTTCAAGGCCGCTCAGAGAGGTGGTCATACCTGAAGCAGGGGGTAAGTGTTGCCAAGGTGCACGCCAGCAGGCACATGTCCTGCAGATGGCGGGTTCTCAAAGCGGGATCACCTAGAATCTAGGCGACCAGTGGTGTCAGGCCTAAGTAGTACGATATGGGCCTAGTCAAAGAAAAGGTTCTTAAGTTATTGACCACTTCTGCCGAAAGCCTCTTCATGACGAGACTGCCGAGATCGACCAATGTTTGGAGTTCGCAAAGCTGGTGTTTTACGGCGGCTTTGCTGCCCACCCTTTTGCTGAGCATGGCGGTCCAGGCAGCCCCATCTCTACCCAATGCGGGCTCGATCCTCCGAGGACAGCGGCAAGACACCACACCAGAACGCCCCAGCAGGGGAACGAATCTGCTGAAAATCGAAAACATACCCATTCCCGAAGACGACATCCAAGAATCTGCTGACCAGCAAGGCGAACGTTTTTTGGTGCAAGGTTTCCGCATCATGCAGAGCAACACCTTTTCAGACGCTGAGTTGCAAGTGGTGGTGAAGGAGTTTGTTGGGCAGGTGACTTCCATCAAAGAGCTCAACCGAGCAGCCAACCTCATCACGCGCTACTACCGTGCACGTGGTTATTTTGTCGCCAGTGCCTATTTGCCTGCGCAAGAGGTCACGGATGGCGTTGTCGAGATCAAGGTGCTAGAGGGCAGCCTTGAAGGTGTTGAGGTGTATTCGTCCCAATCCGTCAACCGGCGGCTTCGCCCCTCGGTCGCTAAAGCAGTGCTGCGCGATGCCGTGCCTAGCTCCGGTGCTATTCGCGAAAGCGATGTTGAGCGCGGGCTGCTGCTGCTCAACGAATTCTCGGGTATCAATGCCCGCGGCACGCTGGGGCCAGGCAGCAGCCTCGGCACTACGCAACTGACGGCGCAAATTCAAGAGGGCTCGCTGATCAAGGGCGATATCGGTTTTGATAATTTCGGATCGCCGTCCACGGGCGAGAATCGTGTCAATGGTAGTTTTAGCCTGAGAGACCCATCCGGAAGCGGTGATCGTGTCAACGTGCAAATGACACGAAGCAGCTACACAAGTTACTGGCAACTGAGCTACGTTCGGCCTGTAGGCACCTCCGGCCTGAAGCTGGGTGCGTCCGCCTCGGGCAGCGACTTTCGTTTGTGCTGCCAGTTCTCTGCGTTGGACATTCGGGGTTTTTCTGATGTGTACACACTCAACGCCAAGTATCCCTTCCTCCTGGAATCCAATCGGAGCCTGGCTGGCAACGTGATCTTTGAAGACAAGCGGCTGGTGAACAAAAGCTTTTTTGGTCTCACCAGCGACTCGCGCATTCGCTCGATCACGATGGGGCTTGACGGGAACCATAGCGACAGCCTAGGCCGCAGTTCCAGCAGCTACGCAGTGTTTCTGGGATTGGGCCATCACGAGCTTGCTGGGCCTGAGCAAGCTGTATCGGTAGATCGTGTGACAGCCCGTACCGCTGGGTATTTCGGCAAGTTGAACTTCTCCCTCAGCCAGACCCAATCGATCAATGATGACTGGTCGTTGCTCGGCTCTTTCAATGGCCAGCTGGCAGGTTCAAATCTCCCATCTGCTGAACAGTTCAGCCTGGGAGGGTATTCGGGTGTGCGCGCGTACTCAGATGGTGAGGTAAGCGGCGATGACGGCTCGGTGCTTACCCTTGAATTGAAGCGCAGCCTGTCGCCTTGGCTGAGCCTGAGCGCCTTTATCGATCATGGCGAAATACGCCAACACCACAAGCCCTGGCCCGGTTGGCAGCTGCCCGGCTCAACAGAACCCAACAGCTACAGGCTAAACGACTATGGCTTCTCTATTGATTGGTCGATTAACCCAGGCAACATGCTCGTTAATGTCACGGTTGCCCGAGCTCTTGGCGGCAACCCGGGTGCAGGGCCCGGCTCTATCGGCTCGGCCGGAAGCAACGGCAAAAGCCGCTTCTGGGTGCAGGCGATCAAGTATTTTTAACTGAGCCTATTGATCCGGCCCGATTACATTTTGACTTCTGTAGTCGGCCCTGCAAAACCCCACAACCCGGCATGAATACTGGCATTGCAGCACCACTCCCTCTAGAAATTTCCCTCAAATTCATTTCCAATTGAGGCTGATTTCTGAGGGATTTTGAATGCAATCGCTGGACTTTTTTCGCTGCCGAATCGATTCGATGATTGACCTGCGGGATCCGCTGGCCGTGTTGGCTCAGCGTTTGCCTTGGGGGCAAATCGAGGAGGCGTTGGCG
>CANHBY010000288.1 GCA_947458895.1 Burkholderiales bacterium
CCATGAAGGGACCGGAGTGGGCCGCGATCACCGCGAGGGGTTTTGCAGAGGTTGCTTAGACCTGCCTGCGGCGGGCGCAGTCATAGTGATGGTCGCGTTGGATTCCCAGATTTTTTTGAGCATGGCCCGCTCCGAGTCATAGCTGGCATTGAGCCGATCAACTTCGGCTCTTTGCACCACCAAAAGATCGCGTTGGGCTTGAATGGTCGCTTCGTTGGCGCCGATTTTTTGTTTTAACTCCAGACTGGCGGCACCACGGGCCTGCGCCGTCTGCATCAACAGCTGTTTGCGCACTTCAGCCAACTCAGAAAATCGCAACTCGCTAGAGCGCACCAGCTGCAAAGCGGCGACCAAGGCGGCTTGGCGCGAGACATCATGAGTGGTTTGATCAGGGTAGCGCTGCAATAACAACCGATCACGTCGCGAGGCCTCTTGCCGGGCGAATCGGTCATCGGCCTCCTGACGCTCGCGTGCCTTCATCTCATTGAGCTCGCCTTGCGTCAAAGCGGGCCGAACCACCCCACGCAATGAACCGTCAGGCCTCAACATCCGCTGCTCTCGGTCGAGACACTCAGCAATAGGGCGGTCGGCAGTTAAACGCCGGCCATTGGCATCGGTGCAGGTGTAGATCTCCTGGGCTGCGCGTACACAACCGACCCAGATCGCCAAAACAACCCCAAGCGAAGCAATGGTTTTTGGACCCACTCAAACCCCATATCGATCTCGATAGGCCGCCACGGCGGCGAAATGGGACGCCAAAGCAGGCTCCCGTTGATTCTGCAGGTACTGCAACAAATCAGTCAGCGTGGCAATCGAGACAACCGACAAACCCAGCTGTTTCCGGACAAACTCTACCGCCGACCAAGGAGCCTCGCGGCCCGCATCGACCGCTTTCTCTTGACGATCTAGCGCAATCGCAACGCCGCAGGGCACTCCGCCTGCCGCCTGAATCATCGTGATCGACTCGCGCACCGAGGTTCCAGCGGAGATCACATCGTCAATGATCAGCACACGCCCCTTCACCGGCGCGCCCACCAGTGTGCCACCTTCGCCGTGGTCTTTGGCCTCTTTACGGTTGTAAGCAAAAGGAACATTGCGGCCCAGCCGTGCCAATTCAATGGCCACCGCCGCGGCCAGCCCAATGCCTTTGTAAGCCGGCCCAAACAGCATGTCAAAGGACAGCCCCGAGGAGATCAAGGCCCTTGCATAAAATTCGGCCAGGCGGCCCAGCTTGGCGCCATCATCAAACAAGCCGGCGTTGAAAAAATAAGGCGACAAACGCCCGGCCTTGGTTTTGAATTCCCCGAACCTGAGCACCCCGCACTCCACAGCGAAGGCCACAAAATCGTGGGCCAAAGAAGGGGTTGGGGCCTGTTCACTCATGAAAGAAATCCTGTGCTAAGACTGGTGACTCTGAATTTAAATGGCATTCGCTCCGCGGCCCAAAAAGGCTTCGAAACCTGGGCGAATGACTCTGCCGTCGATTGTATGGGCGTCCAGGAAGTCAGAGCCCAAGCGCCAGACATTGATGGCCGGTTCGATCGCGTGGCCGGCCTGCGCGGCCATTTCCATTTGGCGCAGAAAAAAGGCTACTCCGGGGTGGGAATGTACACACGGCACGAGCCCAGCGAGGTCATCGCCGGTTTGGGCTGGCCCGAATTCGATGTGGAAGGGCGATGGGTCGAGACGCGCTTTGACACACCCCGACGCAAGCTCAGCCTCATCAGCTGCTACTTTCCCAGCGGCAGCAGCAGCGAAGAACGCCAAGCCGCCAAGCTTCGCTTCCTGGCCCTCATGACCCCCCACCTGCGCCAACTGAAAGCTGAACGCGAGTTCATCTTGATGGGCGACGTCAACATCGCCCATCAACCCATCGATCTCAAGAACTGGAAGGGCAACCTGAAAAACAGTGGCTTCACGCCCGAGGAGCGTGCATGGGTGAGCGACCTTCTCGACCCCCACGCAGGCTTGGGGCTGGTCGATGTATTTCGTCAGCTCAACCCCCACCCAGACCAGTACACCTGGTGGAGCAACCGCGGCCAAGCCTGGGCCAAGAACGTGGGGTGGCGTATCGATTACCAATTCGCCACCCCGGAGATCGCCCGCACAGCCCGAGCCACATCGATCCACAAGGCTTCACGATTCAGCGACCATGCGCCGTTGATCATCGACTATGACTTCAGTCTTTGAATTCACCCGCCCCCGTGTCACGATGGCACACCTGCCTGCACTCACAAAAGAACCCCATGAGCCTGCTGCCCACCATTGAAATCCAGACCCAAGACAGAACTGCCGCCCCCGCTGCCAGCATCATCGTGCTGCACGGCCTGGGGGCCGATGGCAACGACTTCGTTCCCTTCGCCAACGAACTTGATCTGCGGGCCGTTGGGCCTGTGCGCTTCGTTTTCCCCCACGCCCCCCAGCAACCCGTCACCGTCAATGGCGGCTACGTCATGCGTGCCTGGTATGACATCCGCACCGCCGACCTGCTGCGGCGTGAAGATGAGACTGGCCTGCGGGCTTCCCAGCACGCCATCTCGGCCCTTATTCACCGCGAACGCGAACGCGGTGTGCCGGCCTCACGCATTGTGCTGGCGGGCTTCTCGCAAGGCTGCGCCATGACCCTCATGACCGGCCTTCGCCACCCAGAGCGTTTGGCCGGCTTGGCGGGGTTGTCAGGCTATGTGCCCATGGCCGAAACCACGGCTGCTGAGCGCCACATGGCGAATCAAGACGTTCCCATCTTCCTGGCCCATGGCCGACAAGATCCCGTCGTTCCCTTGCAGGCCGGCGAAGCCTCGCGCGAACTGTTACAAAACCTGGGCTACCCTGTGCAATGGCACGACTACCCCATGCAGCACTCGGTGTGCCAGCAGGAGGTGGTGGACTTCAATCGGTGGCTCTTGAAGGTTTTGGGTGCAGGCTAGGGCGTGTCATCAATCATCTGACCCCTGCGTGGACGGCACAAAGGGCGCAATCGAGGCGCAAAGCGCAGACGTGGTGGTGCCCACTTTGAGCTTTTGCAACGCTGAGTGCGCCCTTTGTGCCGTCCACCCGAAGG
>CANHBY010000289.1 GCA_947458895.1 Burkholderiales bacterium
CGGTGGAAATTGAAAACCTGTTCACCCACGAGGAAGCTCAAAGCGTTGGCTTGGTCGAGGAGGACAGCGTTGATTGGTTGCGCAAAATCGATGTCCCCCCCGCAGATGTCGACAACGCGCCAGATCAAAGAATGCTGCAGTCTGTAGTGTCGTGTCAAGGCTCAAATGCGTTTCATATCGAGGCAGATCAGGATACTCTCAATACGGAGCTGAATCTCTCTCTCGCCGAACCTCCGGATCCCTCTGAAGGGCCGAATTTGGCTGATCATGTTCGGCTGGGCTATGCCTACTACATGATCCGGAAAGATGAATGGCAGAAGGTGCGCCTGAGCTTCATCAGCCCAGGCCGCACATTCTTCGCCTTCACGGTGGGGTCAAGCCAACGGGATGTCATCTCTTGCACGGCCCGAATGGTTCACCGAATGTGCGAAACAGGCAGATTGCGCGCGGTCGAAAGCACGGATTTGCTCGAACGCGCCACCGTCCGAGCTGTAGAGCAGATGGTGGCTTTACAGCCACCCAGCTCGGCCGTCATGGATTCGATCAGGATGCGCGACTAACAGGCTGATGCGCCCCTGAGCCTGCGGCCAGAAGTCTTGTGTCCCAAAGGGTCAGCCGCTTGTCCGATAGAAATAGAAATTCAAGCACCCGTTAGACCGTACCGGCGAGCCCATCGCACCGCAGCTTTCATACTGGCCGCTTTAGCGCGCCCCGTTCCCGCCAAATCAAACGCAGTGCCGTGATCTGGGCTGGTTCGCACAAAGGGCAGTCCCAGGGTGATATTGACCCCCTCATCCAAGCCCAGATACTTGATGGGGATCAGGCCGTGGTCGTGTGTCATAGCAACGACCACATCGAACTCTCCGGGGTGATTCTGCCCATCGCGCGCCCTCATGAAAACCGTGTCAGGTGCGAAGGGGCCGTGGGCATCAATGCCCTGGGTGCGTGCCGCTTCAATGGCTGGGCTGATGAGACGGATCTCCTCGTCCCCAAAGGCTCCGGCCTCGCCTGCGTGAGGATTCAAGCCTGCCACGGCAATCCGTGGCTTGGGCTGCCCCCAGGCTGCCGCGGCTCGGTGAACGATCTCGATCGTTTGCAACACGGAATCAAAGGTGATGGCCTCCAGCGCATTGCGCAGCGACATGTGCACCGTGACTAACACGACCTTAAGCGCGTCATTGGCCAGCATCATCCGAACCGGCGGCAGGCCGGCGGGGCCTTGGGCACAGGCTTGAAGCATTTCGGTGTGGCCAGGAAAGGCAATACCCGCTTCAGCCAATGCCTGTTTGTTCAATGGGGCGGTGACAAGACCTGACACATCGCCACGCAACGCTAACCGCGCCGCATGCCGGACGCAGGCCGCTGCCGCTGCGCCTGCCAGAGGTACCACCTGCCCCACCGGGCACTGAATCAAATCGGTGGGCAAATCAGGCGGTCGCAGCACCGGCAAGCACCCCGAAGGCACACTCCACAAATCCGCGGGCTCATCAATTTCAACCACCGGCAATTGCCCTGCCGTCCAGCCAAGGGCGCGGCGCATGATCGCGGGATCACCCACCACCAACAAGCCATCCACAGACAGACCGGCATCGGCGAGAAAGAGCTTGGCGATGATCTCAGGCCCAATGCCACAGGGGTCGCCCATGGTCAGGGCCAGAACATTAGAGTGGTTCATGCGGGGTTGGGTAAATCAATGAACTCGTGGGCCAGACCGAACACTTGAGCGACGTGGCCCGCCAAGGCAGGGGCGCCATAACGCTCAGTGGCATGGTGGCCTGCGGCAATGAAGGCGATACCGGTCTCACGCGCCAAGTGCGCTTGGGGCTCGGAAATTTCACCGGTAATGAACACATCGGCACCGGCCGCGATGGCCCCCTCAAAATACCCCTGCGCGCCGCCGGTGCACCAAGCCACCCGCTGCAAGGGTCGACCATCGCCAGGCAGCGCAATGACCGGCCGCTCCACCACAGCCTCCAGGTCTTTGACCAAGGCCTGCAGCGACAGGGGCTGATCCGGTGAGCCGATGAAACCCAAACGCTGTTCGCCAAAACGGGCGTCTGCGCTCAAACCCAGACGCTGCCCCAACTGAGCGTTGTTACCCCACTCAGGGTGTGCATCCAGCGGTAAGTGGTAGGCCAGCAAATTAATTTGATGGGCCAGCAAGCGCTCAAGGCGTCGCTTCAGCCAGCCCGTGATTCGGCCGTCTTGCCCTCGCCAGAAAAGCCCGTGGTGCACCAAAATCAGGTCGGCCTGGGCTTCAATGGCAGCATCGATGAGCTGCAAACTGGCCGTGACACCCGAAACGATCTTGAGAACCTGAGGTTTGCCCTCAACTTGAAGACCATTCGGCCCATAATCCCGAAAATTTTCAACCTCTAACAGCTTGGCAGAATAGGCCGTAATGTCTGATTGCTGAGCCATGGATTCTTTCCTATGCGTAAAACTTGGCTGATTTTCTCGCAAGCCGTGACGGTGTGTGTTGCCGCGCTGTTTACGGTGTCCACCCTCAAGCCGGAGTGGCTGAAAGTGGGGGGGTTGCGCTCGGGCATGGTCACCATTGTGACAAGCAATGAGAGCACCCCCAAGCCTTCTGGCAACGGAGGGGGTTTCAGTGGGGCTTCCAAGCGCGCCTCACCGGCCGTGGTCAGCATCACTGCCAGCAAAAGATCGCTTCGTCATCCTGGAGCAGACGACCCTTGGTTTCAGTTCTTTTTTGGAGATGGCAACCCAGGCCAGCAGGCGCAAGTAGGGCTGGGCTCGGGTGTGGTGGTCTCACCCGAAGGTTATTTACTGACCAATAACCATGTGATCGACGGCGCAGATGACATCGAGGTTCAACTCAATGATGGCCGAAAGGCACGCGCCAAGCTGGTGGGAACTGACCCAGAAAGCGACATCGCGGTGCTCAAAATTGAGATCGACAAATTGCCCGTCATTACCTTCGGGAACACCGATCATCTGGAGGTGGGTGATGTGGTCTTGGCCATTGGCAACCCCTTCGGCGTGGGCCAAACCGTCACCTCCGGGATCGTGAGCGCGCTGGGTCGAAACCAACTGGGCA
>CANHBY010000290.1 GCA_947458895.1 Burkholderiales bacterium
AGGATCTGTCCAGGGCATCCAAAACAGCCTCGTGGCCTTGCATTTCATCATCGGTGGCGGGCAACACAGGTAAATTGAAGCGGCTCAAGTCCATGAGACCCAGCTCGGTCAGACCCACTGAGGCCTCATCAGGCCGATCAATTGCCAGCGCCTCCTGACCCCGGGTCATGCGGATGTAGACCTCGGCAAGCAAACGAGCATCCAACAAAGCGCCATGCAGAGTTCGGTGGGTGTTGTCGACCTCGAGGCGCTTACACAGCGCGTCCAGCGAGTTCGACTTGCCCGGGAACATCTTGCGGGCCATGATGAGGCTGTCAGTGATGCTGCTCACAAAGCTGCCGACTCTGGACAGACCGCAACGCTTGAACTCCTCGTCCAAAAAGCCCACGTCGAAGGCGGCGTTGTGAATGATGACCTCGGCACCGTGCAAAAAGGCACGCAAGTCGGCGGCCACATGAGAAAAAAGTGGCTTGTCAGCGAGGAAAGAATCCGTCAAACCGTGGATGCGAACGGCCTCTTCGCTGCTGGCGCGCTCCGGGTTGAGATAGCAGTGCAAGTGCTGGTCGGTCACTCGACGATTGATCATCTCCACACAGGCGACTTCTACGATGCGATCCCCGGTCAGGGGGTTCAAACCCGTGGTCTCGGTGTCCAAAAATATCTGTCTCATGCCGTTTTCTCCCGGCCGCGAAGCCACAAAACAATGCCCACCACCACCATGGGCCACGACAACCACTGCCCCATGCTCAGGCCCAAAGATAACAAACCAATGAAGCTGTCGGGCTCACGAAAGTACTCTGCCGAAAAGCGTAGCACGCCGTAGCCCACCAAAAAAGCGCCGGAAACCTGACCCAAGCCGCGCGGCTTGCGCGCATACAACCAGAGTAAAGCGAAAAGGAGCAATCCTTCCAGCGCCATTTGGTAAAGCTGAGAAGGGTGCCTCGGAAAGTCAGTCCTTGACTGAGGAAACACCATAGCCCAAGGCAAGGCCGCATCGGCCGCGCGGCCCCACAACTCGCCATTGATGAAGTTGCCCAAGCGCCCTGCTGCCAGGCCCAACGGCACACAAGGCGCGATCAAATCCGTCACATCCCAGATGGAGCGCTTACGCTGCCAAGCGAACAAACCCATGGCCAGCACAACGCCCAGCAACCCCCCGTGAAAGGCCATACCCCCCTTCCAGACAGCAAACACCTCCAGAGGGTGAGCCAGATAGTGGGCTGGGGTATAGAACAACACATAGCCCAAACGCCCCCCCAGCACCACACCCAAGACACCGTAAAACAGCAAGTCTTCGATGTCACGCATAGCCCAGCCACGCGCGGCAAACTGAGGCTGCGTTGTCCGTTTCATGGCGAGCACATAAAACAGGCCAAAGGCCACGAGGTACATCAGGCCATACCAATGAATGGCTACAGGGCCCAACTGAAGGGCCACGGGATTAAATTGGGGATGAATCAGCATTTGTTGATGATAAAGGGGCCACTGAAGTCTTTGCCGAACTTCTCGCGATCAAAGACGATCCACCCGCTATAGTGCCGGGGCACAAAAATTTGTCGCCACCATTAGCGAGGACCCGATGAGCATCAACCGCCGTTCCAAAAATATCACCGAGGGCGTTGCCCGCGCCCCCAACCGTTCCATGTACTACGCCCTGGGCTATGAAGAGGGCGATTTCAAGAAACCCATGATTGGCGTGGCCAATGGGCACTCCACCATCACCCCCTGCAACGCGGGCCTGCAAAAGCTGGCTGATGCGGCTGTGGCCGGCATCGAAGCGGCAGGCGGTAACGCCCAAATCTTCGGTACGCCCACCATCTCCGATGGCATGGCCATGGGCACCGAGGGCATGAAATACAGCCTGGTCTCTCGCGAGGTGATTGCAGACTGTATCGAGACCTGCGTTGGCGGCCAATGGATGGACGGCGTGCTGGTGGTGGGCGGCTGCGACAAAAACATGCCCGGCGGCATGATGGGCATGTTGCGCGCCAATGTGCCGGCGATCTATGTTTATGGCGGCACCATCCTGCCAGGCCACTACAAGGGCCAAGATCTCAATATCGTCAGCGTCTTCGAAGCGGTGGGCCAATTCACCAGCGGGCACATGAGCGAAGAAGACTTTTGCCAGATCGAACGCCGCGCCATTCCGGGCACAGGCTCCTGCGGTGGCATGTACACCGCCAACACCATGAGCTCTTCTTTTGAAGCCCTGGGAATGAGCCTGCCCTACTCCAGCACCATGGCCAACCCCCATGACGAGATCGCCAAGGCTGCGTCAGCGGCCGCTGTGGCCCTGGTCGAGGCCGTGAAGGCAGACCTCAAGCCACGCGACATCGTGACCCGCAAGTCGATCGAAAATGCCGTGGCCGTGATCATGGCCACTGGCGGCTCCACCAACGCTGTGCTTCATTTCCTCGCCATCGCACATGCCGCCGGTGTGCAATGGACCATGGACGACTTCGAACGTGTCCGCAAGAATGTGCCTGTGTTGTGTGATCTGAAGCCCTCTGGCAAGTACCTGGCCGTTGATCTGCACCGTGCCGGCGGCATTCCACAAGTCATGAAGATCTTGCTCGAAGCTGGCCTTCTGCATGGCGACTGCATCACTATCACGGGTAAGACCATCGCGGAAAACCTGGCCGACATTCCCGCCCAGCCTCGTGCAGATCAAGACGTGATTCGGCCCATCGAGCAAGCCCTCTACGCCCAAGGCCACCTGGCCATTCTCAAAGGCAACTTGTCGCCTGAGGGCTGTGTGGCCAAGATCACCGGCCTCAAGAACCCGGTCATCACCGGCCCAGCACGCGTGTTCGACGACGAACAGTCGGCTCTGGCTGCCATCATGGCGCGCCAGATCGTCGCTGGCGACGTGATGGTACTTCGCTACTTGGGCCCCCAAGGCGCGCCAGGCATGCCGGAAATGCTCGCCCCCACAGGCGCACTCATCGGCCAAGGCCTCGGCGAGTCAGTGGGCCTGGTCACCGATGGCCGTTTCTCGGGCGGCACCTGGGGTATGGTCGTGGGGCACGTGTCTCCTGAGGCCTATG
>CANHBY010000291.1 GCA_947458895.1 Burkholderiales bacterium
GCACACGGTGGTCGTGACCGAGACAGGCTATGAAGTCCTGACCCTCTCAGAGGGTAGCCCCGCGACGCCAGACTTCGTGACGGCTGGCTGAAAGGCTCTGGCGAAGTGGGGAGCGGCGTCCATCCAGCAGCACGGAGGCCGGCCGACTCATGGCATTTGACACAGTCGATCGGTTTATCACCGACCCCATTGACCCAAGCAACGCTGTGAATCAACCTCCCCCCGCCCCCAACCCGCCACCGTCTCCATCGCTGCGCGCCCTTCTGCGTGAAGCCAAGGGGGCCTTGCTCACTGAGTTCCTGGGTAGCAAGCCCTCTGCCGCAGCCACAAGCCGGCTCACCCGCGCCTTGACGCGCCTGATCGATCAGACCCTGACAGAGCTCTGGCATCAATCGGGCATGCCCGAGAGTGCGACCCTGGTGGCTGTAGGGGGTTACGGCCGCGGCGAGTTGTTTCCCTACTCTGATGTCGATGTGCTGGTGCTGTTGTCCTCGACCACCAGCACGGCGGCTTCTGAGGCCGAGCCCACAAACGCCATCGAGCGATTCATCACTGCCTGCTGGGACACCGGTCTCGAAATTGGCTCCAGCGTGCGCACCGTAGAGCAGTGCGTGGAACAGGCCCTGATTGACATCACCGTGCAAACCTCGGTGTTGGAGTCGCGCCCTCTGTGTGGCTCACGGCGGCTTTTCAATGCACTTCAAGAAGCCCACCTGAAAGCCACGGAGCCGAAGGCTTTCTTGCGGGCCAAAACACTGGAGATGCGCCAACGCCATCAAAAGTTTGAGGAAACACCCTACGCACTGGAGCCCAATTGCAAAGAAAGCCCTGGTGGTCTCAGAGACCTGCAGGTCGTGATGTGGGTGGCTCGTGCCGCAGGCTTTGGCAAAACCTGGGCTGAGTTGGCAGGCAAGGGGCTGATCACGCCCTTTGAAGCCAAGCAGCTGCAACACAACGAAGGCCTGCTCAAGCTGATTCGGGCTCGGTTGCACTGTGTGGCGGGCCGGCGCGAAGACCGCCTGGTGTTCGATTTGCAAACCGCTGTAGCCCACACCTTTGGCTACCAGGGTACCCAAGGCCAACGCGCCAGCGAAAAACTCATGCGGCGGTATTACTGGGCTGCCAAGGCGGTCTCGCAGCTCAACCAGATCCTGATGCTCAACATGGAAGAGCGTATCAATGGCCTGCAAGACGCGCCCATGCGCTGGGTCACCAAGCAATTCCTAGACCGTGGCGGCATGCTCGAGGTGGCCAGCGATGATCTCTATCAGCGCGACCCCCATGCCATCCTCAACACTTTCTGGGTGTACCAAAGCCACCCTGGGCTCAGTGGGTTGTCGGCCCGAACCCTGCGCGCGCTCTACAACGCCCGCGACCTGATGGACGCTGAGTTTCGCAAAGACCCCGTGAATCGGGCCACGTTCATGCGCATCTTGCGCGCACCCTCGGGGCAGACCCATGCCTTGAGGCTCATGAACGCCACCTCCGTGCTGGGGCGCACGCTGTGGGTGTTTCGCCGCATCGTGGGCCAAATGCAGCATGACCTGTTTCATGTCTACACCGTCGACCAACACATCTTGATGGTGCTGCGCAACGTGCGGCGGTTTTTCATACCGGAGCATGCCCACGAATACCCCTTTTGCTCGCAGTTGGCGGCCCAATGGGACAAGCCCTACATTCTTTACGTGGCCGCGCTTTTTCACGACGTGGCGAAGGGCCGGGGCGGCGACCACTCGGTGATCGGGGCCCAAGAGGCGCGCCGGTTCTGCGAGGGCTACCTCATCCCCTCAGAAGACAGCGAGTTGATCGAGTTCTTGGTCGCGCATCACCTGACCCTGTCTCACACGGCCCAAAAAGCAGACCTCTCCGAGCCGGCTGTCATTGAGCGCTTCGCTCAAGAAATGAAAACCGAGCGCCACCTGACGGCGCTGTATCTGCTCACGGTGGCCGACATTCGCGGCACCAGCCCCAAGGTGTGGAATGCCTGGAAAGGCAAGCTGCTTGAAGACCTGTATCGGCTGACCTTGCGTGCCCTGGGTGGCGCCAAGCCCAACATGGATGCTGAAATCGAGGCGCGCAGAATCGAGGCCCGACAAGCGCTCAACCTCTTGTCGTTTCCCAAAGGCATTGAGCTGCCGCTGTGGAACACCCTCGAGGTCAGCTACTTCGCTCGCCACGATGCCAGCGACATCGCCTGGCATGCACGCTCTCTTGCACAGCACTTGCGAAGTGACAAACCGCTGGTCAATGCCAGGCTGTCACCCCTGGGTGAGGGCCTTCAAGTGCTGGTCTACTCACCTGACCGCGCCGATCTGTTCGCCCACATCTGCGGCTACTTCGACAGCGCCGGCTTCGACATTTTGGACGCCAAGGTGCACACAACTCAGGCCGGCTACGCCCTGGACACCTTCCAGGTGCTGAGCCCCGAGCTAGAGCAACACCACCGCGACCTGATCTCACTGGTCGAGAACCAACTCGCGCTCACCCTGCAAAACGAAAATTCTCTGCCCGAGCCGCGCCGAAGCCGGATTTCAAGGAGGGTCAGGTCTTTCCCCGTGACACCTCGCGTCACCCTGCGCCCAGACGAGCGGGCCCAACGCTGGCTGCTCACCGTTTCCGCCAGCGACCGCTCAGGCTTGCTCTACGCGATTGCGCTCGTTTTAGCCCGCCACCACATCAACTTGCAATTGGCCAAGGTCACCACGCTGGGCGAGCGCGTCGAAGACACCTTCCTCATTGATGGCCCCGAGCTGCAAAAAAGCAGGCTGCAACTTCAAATTGAAAGCGAGCTGCTCGACGCCATCTCAGCGCCCTGATCTCAGCGCCCTGATCTCAGCGCCCTGATTTCACGCCCCATCACCCTCGAGGCGCTTAGCGCGCGCCAAACGCCAAGCATCTTCAGGCGCATCGAAGACCTGCTCGGCTGGGGTCGCGGTTTCACGCAAGCGGGTGTCCAGCGCAATGCGGTTGTCAAACACGAAACACTCGCCCTCCCAGTCTTGCTCGGCATCTGGCATTTGAGCGAAATAATTCAAGATGCCCCC
>CANHBY010000292.1 GCA_947458895.1 Burkholderiales bacterium
CAGCTCAAGCTCGGGGACCTTTAGAAATTCATGGTTCATTGCAGCTCAGAAAAAGTAGGGCCTGTTCGAAACGTCGTTGTCGAGCAGGAAATGGTCTATTGGAGTGAGCTCCAAGACGTAAAGCACAGCAATACCAGTAGGTATTGGGAAAATTTGCAACGCCGCAGATCCCTTCAAGAGGCCGTTTGATGGTTGGCGAGGGCTTTCCGAACAGGCCCGAGTGTCGTGTCAAGGCTCAACACAGCGGCCCGGCAGGGAGGCGATCACCCACAGACCAGACAAGCGCTTGGCGGGTGGGATATGGGTTGCCCCCCCCAGAACCCAAGCTCTGAAAATGGTGAACAGCACCGGCTTTTTGATTGCAAACATCGTCAACTCCAGCTTCAACACTTTAGGCTGCCAGCGCATAGGTCTGCGCCCCTGCACGAGACTCCACATAGTTTTTCCAGCGCCGTTGATGGCCCAGCTTCTTGCGATAGACCAGGCAGCACAACGGACAATCCAGCGTGCTCATTCGTTCTTCATAGGAAACATAGACGGCATCGCAATCCTGGCAGTGCTCAAAAACCACCGCCTCGCGGCTGTAGAGGGGCAAAACGACCTCCTTGAGCAGGCGCGGCAGGCTGAGCCTGGCATCAGCATCATGGTGCTGCACATGAAAATCGAAGGCCTCGACCAAGGCCTGAAGTGGGCTCAAGCCAAGGCTGATCAGCACCTGCTGCTTGAGCAAAACCGAAGTCGCTTCCAAGCGCCGGGTGGCATTGCTCCAAATGGGTTGAACATCTCGCACATCTTTGGTCTTGGGAAACAGCTCCGACTGCAGCCTCTCCAGCTGAATGGCCCGAATGCCGCGATCCGCCATGCAACGCTCGATGTCGATAGGCTTGACCCGATAGGACAGCATCTTCATCACCAACCGAGCATCGTCTGGCTTGAGCAAAAATGACGGCGCCTTACCGCTACGCCTGTTAGTCGCAGCCTGGGGTGCCAGAAACGCCCCCTCCGAGGCAGCGTGCACCTCGAACTCATGCTTCAAAACCGTGAACTCATGCTCGGTGGAGGATGTCATGGCGACGATGGCCCGCATGCCAGGATCGACTGGCTGACCATCGCAAGTGATGAAAAAGCGATCCAACAT
Source organism: Burkholderiales bacterium (assembly GCA_947458895.1). Taxonomy (GTDB): domain Bacteria; phylum Pseudomonadota; class Gammaproteobacteria; order Burkholderiales; family Burkholderiaceae_C; genus CANHBY01. Next base: position 1,139 of record CANHBY010000292.1, read on the forward strand.
CGCGTGTGACAGGCGGGTTTCAATCAAAGGACGACCAGCATTGGCTGCGCAATCGAGGAGCGAGATGCAGGCAGCTTCCTGAACCGCCTTCAGCAAAGCATGGCTGGTCACACCGCACACCAGCGCCGCCTGTACCGGCTCATTAGCGTAGCGCACCAACATCCCCACCACCAGCCGGTTCAGGCGGGCGACGATGGGACGGTAGCGCTCCAATTCGGGCGCGAACATGGGCGACTGCTGGCACGTCATGCGCATCAGATCATAAGAAGACAAAGACAGGCGCCACAGCGGTGCAGGCGTCGTGCTCAGGTCCATCAGGGCGTTTCGGGGGGATTCGGTGTCTGCACCGGTATGCAGGGCTCTGATGCGCTGCGCCAAAGACAGGGGTATCTCGAACAGGTCAGCGCAATGCTGCACATTGATCATTGCCACCTCAGCAATGCTTGCAATGAGCTCTTCATTGACCAGCTTTTGATCCGTGAGGATGGCTGCGCTTTTGGTGTGTGTCACGTTAAAAATTCCTCTGCTACGCCCGTGGATGAAAATTCACAAAAGACCCAGAAATGCAAAAACGATTTACTTTTCACAAATCATCTTTTGTTGCCTTTGGCTACTATATCGCAACGAATTGATTTTTCGCAACACTTTACCCACTTTTACACCCCCCCTTTTTGAGGGGGTAGGGGGAGCAAAGCCAGCACGCCAAGGAGCGCCTTCGCGAGACACTTTCAAATTTGTTGCGCATCAAAAATGGTGCGATAATGCGACACGCAACGGAGTGACACCGATGAGCAATTTTTCACAACACGAAACATTTTTGCGTCAAGAGACCGATCTGGACGAAGAAGACGACCGGGTCTCGCAGCGCATCAGGGATCTGCTGTCAAAGCGCGGCGTGCCCATTCACAAGCAGGGCTCGGAGCTCAGCAGTTTCCTGGGGGTGGCGCGCAGCACCATTCACCGCAAATTCAAAAATGGGGGTTGGTCAGCGGCCGAGTTGCGCGCCGTGGCCGAACGTTGGCGAGGTGATCTCGAAGAGCTTTTGGGCGGCAGCGAAACCGAGGCCGGGGCCACGGCTGCACTGGCCGGTGTCACAGCAGAGGTCATGATCCCCGGCATGCCCAGCACAGCCCAGCTGGTTCCGGGGCCAGAGCTCGAAGCCGATGATGCGTGTGATCTGGTGGCCGTCAATCCTGCAGGCCAGTGGGGGGTCTACACCGGTGGGTCCGAGCCCCACGACACTGCTCGGTACAGCGTATTGAAGCTGGTTTTCACCGCCACGCCGCGCCTTAAAATTGCCCTGCTCGAAGATGACAGGCTGGCCGCAGATGCCCTGGCCGAGGAACTGGTGGAACTGGGCGGGGTGGTCGTTCAAAAGTTTCATCGGGCTGAAGATCTGATCAGCGCCTTGAAGAGTCGTCGCTTTGATGCCTATGTGGTCGACTGGCTGCTAGGCGGTGGGGCCACGGCCGAGTCAGCCATCCTGGCCATTCGCGAGCAGCAAAAGAATGCCCCCGTCGTGGTCACCACCGGCGCCATGGCCCTGCAGGCCGATACGGAACAGCAGTTGATTCCGTTTTGCGAGCGCCACCGCGCAGGCATCATCGAGAAGAAATTCAGGGCAGCCGTGTTGCTGGCCCACCTGCGACGAGATCTGCTCAACACCAGCCGCTGAGGGCGGTATTCATCAGGGCGGGCGGTTGATACAAGGTTCAACCAGCCTGTTGAGCCACCCTCAAGACCTCTTTCACCTGCCGCCAATCCAGCGGCTTGTCGATGCGCGCATTGAACAACAAAGCCGAGCGGTCATCGGGCTCGTGAAAAGCCGACATGCGCACGCAATAGGTTTCCACATTGGGGCCCTGGCCGTTGCGGATCGTCTCAACCACGTCAATG
>CANHBY010000293.1 GCA_947458895.1 Burkholderiales bacterium
CATCCGCATCGAGCCCCAAAATAGCAGCCATGGCACCCTCGCCCACGGGAACGGCTTCTTGCATGGCCTGCGCCCGGAAGCGCACCAAAGGCAGGGCCTGGGAAAGACTGAGCGAGCCGGCAGCCACAAGCGCTGAGTACTCTCCCAGAGAGTGCCCCGCCACCACCTTCGGCTTGATGCCAGTTTCTGCCAGCCAAGCACGGTAAGCAGCCACGCCGGCCACCAACATCACGGGCTGGGTGTTGGTGGTCAGGTCGAGTTGTTCTTTGGGGCCGTTCTGGATGAGATGGGCGATGTCCTCGTTCAATGCATCAGAGGCCTCTTGCAGGGTCTGGCGAACGACGGAGTTGTCACCCCAGGCACTGAGCATGCCCACAGCCTGGGATCCTTGACCAGGAAAAACAAATGCCAATGAAGTCATGTTGAATGATGTATTGGATTAATGATGGCTCTTGCAGCTTGAGCTCAGAGATCGAACAAGACCGCACCCCATGTGAAGCCTCCGCCCACACCCTCGAGCAAAACGGTATCCCCCGGCTTGATGCGCCCACTGCGAACTCCCGCATCGAGCGCCAAAGGGATGGACGCAGCCGAGGTGTTGCCATGCTCAGCGAGAGTCAAGATCACTTTTTCCATGCCAAGCTTGAGCTTCTTGGCTGTACTTTGAATGATGCGGATGTTGGCCTGATGGGGAACCAGCCAATCAATGTCGGCCTCGGTACGCTGGGCCTTTACCAGGACCTCTCGGGCCACATCCTCAAGCACACCTACTGCGAGCTTAAAGACCGCCTGCCCGTCCATTCTGAGCAGCGGATCACCGATGATTTTTCCTCCCGACACTGTGCCTGGGGTGCAGAGGATTTCGCTGTGTTGCCCATCAGCATGCAGCTGTGTGGTCAAAATACCTGGCCGGTCGCTGGCCTCCAGAACAACCGCCCCAGCCCCATCGCCAAAGAGTACGCAAGTGGTCCGGTCAGTGAAGTCGAGCAAACGGGAGAAAATTTCAGCACCCACGACGAGGGCTTTGCGAACGCTCCCTGCACGGATCATGGCATCCGCAATGCTCAGCCCATACACGAAGCCGGAACACACCGCCTGCACATCGAAAGCAGCAGCCCCACGATTACCGAGCTTGCGCTGCAAAATACACGCCGTGGAGGGGAACACCATATCAGGCGTTGACGTGGCCACAATGATGAGATCGAGTTCGGCTGCTTGGCAACCTGCAGCCTCTAGCGCTTGCCGAGCCGAATCCAGCGCGAGGTCACTTGTGTAGAGATGATCGGGCGCAAAATGACGAGCACGGATTCCGGTGCGCTCAACGATCCATTCATCTGACGTTTCAACACCCAGCTGGGCGAGACGCGCCACGAGCTCCTGGTTGGTCACCCGGCCCTCTGGGAGCGAGCTTCCTGTGCCGATGATGCGTGAAGCGGGCGGACTTGAAGAGAGATTCATGCGAAGGGAACCAACTTGGCGCTGGCATTCGAGGCGCTGACATACACGGCGGTTTCGATGCGTTGCTGCACGCGGTCCAGCAGCCGATGCCTTGCGGCGTCATAGGCTCTGTTGAGCGCCTGCTCAAACGCGAAAGCATCGGCAGAACCATGACTTTTGAAGACCAGCCCGCGCAAACCCAACAGGGCAGCGCCGTTGTAGCGGCGGTGATCGACGCGCGCCTTGAAACGCTTGAGCACCGGCATGGCGACCAAGGCGGCCAATTTGGAAAAGAGACTGCGGGTAAATTCTTCTCGGATGATGCTCGAAAGCATTGAGGCCAAGCCCTCCGCCGTTTTCAGAGCCACATTGCCCACGAAGCCGTCGCAGACGACGATGTCGGTGGTGCCCTTGAAGATGTCGTTGCCCTCCACATTGCCGTGAAAGTTCAACTGGCCCTGAGACGCTGCGGCGCGCAGCAGCTCGCCGCCCCGCTTGATCACTTCGCTGCCCTTGATGGCTTCTTCCCCGATGTTGAGCAAGCCCACTGTCGGGTTGGCTTTGCCTTCGACGGCTGTGACGAGCGCCGAACCCATGAAGGCAAACTGAAGAAGATGCTCAGCGGTGCAATCCACATTGGCGCCCAGATCCAGCACCGTGGTGAAGCCGCTGCGCATGTTGGGCATGACCGTGGCGATGGCAGGACGATCAATGCCTTCGATGGTTTTGAGCAGGTAGCGCGCCACTGCCATTAAGGCACCCGTGTTGCCAGCCGAAACACACACGTGGGCTCGGGCCGGCTCAGCCTCGGAGGCTTTGACCTGGGAAATCGCGACTCGCATCGACGAATCTTTTTTGCGGCGCAAGGCCACCTCAACATGGTCGTCCATTTCGACCACCTCAGAGGCAGCGACCACCGTAGTGCGCGGCCAAACCTGGGCGGCCACCAAAGCGTCTGGACGCCCAACCAGCACCAACTCGGCATCCGGGTGAGCATCAAGAAAAGCCTTGCAGGCTGGCAACGTCACCTGCGGCCCATGATCGCCCCCCATGCAGTCAACAGAAAGCCTCACAGGGCCGCTGACAGGTGTGAGTGTGGAACTCATGGGTGATTTTTAAGCCGCCCGGCGGCGACACCGAAGCGTCAAAAGATCAAGCGTCGGCTTTGGTTTTGAGCACTTTGCGCCCACGATAGAAACCGGTTGGGCTGATGTGATGACGCAGATGGGCTTCGCCGGTGGTGGCTTCAACTGCGGTGCCAGGCAGAGCCACGGCGTTGTGAGCACGGTGCATGCCGCGCTTGGAAGGGGATTTCTTATTCTGTTGAACGGCCATGAATTTCTCCAATGACGCTGCCAGATCACAATGCTGGCATGCGGTGGGCCACCGCCATTAACGGGCAGCAACCTAAAGCCTTCGAGTGTATCACGCTCAACGGGTCATTTTTCAGAACCTCCCTAAGGCGTGTCATCAATCATCTGACCCCTGAGTGGGCGGCACAAAGGGCACACTCAGCGTTGCAAATGCTCTACGTGGGCACCACCACGTCTGCGCTTTGCGCCTCGATTGCGCCCTTTGTGCCGCCCACTCAGGGG
>CANHBY010000294.1 GCA_947458895.1 Burkholderiales bacterium
AGATCGGCAGAACGTCATAGCCCGCACCGAACGTGGCCTCCGAAGCCATCTTCATGCCCAGCGTATTGATCAGGGGCAAGGCCCACAGATAGGTCTGGGTCGCACGCTGGAACAAGAGTTCGTCGGCGAGCGTGGCGTGAGTCGCCTTGGTCGGTCGGTTCTCGGCAAATGGCGCATTGGCGAGCGCATCAAAACGTGGGTTGACCGAGGGCGGCGCGGCGCTCGCGGTCGATGCGACGACCGTCTCGGAGACTGCTGCAGCCAACAGGACAGCAAGTAAACGGGTTTTCATTGGTACTCGGGATGAATGGGGTTGCAGGATGGGCAGCCGCGATCGATCGTTTCGTGTCGGGGCCAGCAAGAAGGGGCCAAGACGATCCTAGCATCCAATTGTATGTGCGCGGCCAAACCATCTTGACCCGCCCCCTCAATCTCCTTCAGCCTTTCCCAGGCGCGACCCAGCGGTGCGGCAGCTACTCAGCCAAGCGGCTGTTGGGCCAGGTGGGGAGTTTGGTGAGGATGTCTTTGAGGTACGCCCAGGCATCGTGCCCGTTGAGTTTGGCGGATTCGATCAGGCTCATCGGCGCAACGCGCCAGCGTTTGATGCGCGGACCTTCCTGGTCGGTATCCATAGGAACCCTCGTGGAAGATCGGATCGAGCTCTGCCTCTATTTACAACTTGATCGCCCCTTGGGCAATGCGATCTGACACCGTCGGAATTCCTAGAGTCTGTCGTCACGAGATTCGAGGCCAAAGGGCGAGGCAAAGCATCTGTGCGGCAGCGAGGAATGAAGCCAAATTTTTAAGATCCGGCTCATTAATCAACCGCTCCAACAAAAATTCTCATACGCCCTTGTCGCGCCAGCGACAAAAGCGCCGGTGCGTATTTTTCCAGTCGCCATAGTCCGGGGGCAAATCACGCCACGGCAAGCCTGTGCGCAAAATCCAAAAACTGCATTGATAAAGAGCCGATTGTCATGCGCCACGCCGCCCCACTGCCCTGCCTGACCCGGAAGTAGAGGCTCCAGCAGAACCCAGTCTTTGTCTGAAATATCGTACCTTCGGTCGGCGGGCGTCATTCGGCTTCTATCACAGGGTTCATCTCTCCATTACGGGAAATTCTTGTGACGACAACCTCTAGAAGGCGAAACCGGTACCGTGCAAGTCATTTGCTGCAAACACATCTGGCAGACTCAACGCACCCCATTACGGCATGCCAAGCTGCTGTTGGTGAAGGGAGTCTGGCAGCCAGAGGGTGACGTGTGCAACCTGATCGCAGGACATCTGCAAGACCTCACGCCCTCGCTGAGCCAGCTCAGCACGCACAGCCGGGATTTCCGTTGAGGGGCGAAGGGTTTGAATTGTGCTTTGATCGGTTGCGTCACGCCAAACCATCTTGGGGCCCCCAACGCCCTTGCCGTCGCGCCCGCTCAGGCAGCATTGCAACCCCAAGGGGATTGACGACGGCCAGAGCCATGACACGACACTAGCCCTGCCGGGTGGCCTCGAACAAAAACCAAGTTCGCTGTTCGGCCTGATCAATCCAGACCTCAATCATGCTGCAACTGGCGATGTCTCGGCTCGCTTGGCACACGTTATGAACTTGCCTCAAGCGCGAGGTGAGTTGGATGTTGTCGTCACGCAGTTCGGCCAACATGTCATGGGGATCGACAAAATCGGCGTCATTGTCCAGGACCCGTTGGGTGCGGGAAATGTGGCCGATGGACCTCAAGGTGGTGGCGCCCACCTTTCGAACTCTCTCAGCGATGGCATCGGTCATGGCGAAGAGTTGTTGAGCCTGCTCATCCAACAGCAAATGGTGGTCGCGAAAGTGTGGGCCACTTACGTGCCAATGAAAGCTCTTGGTTTTCATATAGAGCGCAAACACATCCGCCAGAACCCCGTTCATGGCCGCGGCCACATCCTTGGCCGAAGCAGGCTTCAAGTCAGAGGGCGTGGCGAGCGGTGCTTTGCGCCGCACGAGGGCTTTTTGCGTGCGTTCGGTCGTAATGGCGGTCATATCGGCTCCTTGTCATTTTGTTGAAGGCTTAAGACGGGGGAACACCAGGAAGTCTGCACAAAACCAATGCGGCTGACACCACAAAGACAAAAAGAGGCCGTCACGAAGGGGTTTGCAAAGGGGTACCTGTGTTCAGGCTAAATTGCCAATGAGTTGATGTCTGTGCGGCGCCGAACCAAGCCGCACACTTTCAACCTTCAAGAGTGAACAACCAGATCAGGCGTGCTCACAAGATGCTGCCTTGTCAAAGGCAAGGCCACGGGCCGGCGAGCGCGCTTGCTGGCCAGCAGTTGATAGACCCCAATCTCGCCAGTCTCGAATTCCAGCGCGCAGGCCGCCATGTAGAGCCGCCAAGTCCGGTAGGTCGATTCGCTCACATATCTCAAGGCTTGAGTGTGATGCCGCTCCAGTCTGTTGACCCATTGCCTGAGCGTTAAGGCATAGTGCTGCCGCAGCGACTCCAGATCAATGAGCTCAAATCCGCTGCGCTCCATGCCGCGCTGGATATTGCTCACGGTGTCGAGCTGGCCGTCAGGAAAAATGTAGCGATTGATGAACTCGGTCGACATGGTCTTGTCCCACCCCTCGACATCGTGGGTGATGCCATGATTCAAGAACAGCCCACCCGGCTTGAGCAAGCGGTGCACGGTCGAAAAATAGGTGGGCAAATTTTTCAGGCCCACGTGCTCAAACATGCCCACACTGGCAATCTTGTCGTAGGTGTCTTGACCTGACACATCGCGGTAGTCGCTCAGCGCCACAGTAACTTGGCCCTGCAGCCGCTCTTGAATGATCCGCTGCTGAGCCGAGACCAGCTGCCTTTTGCTCAGTGTGATGCCGTTTGCACGAACGCCGTAGTGGCGCGCCGCGTGAATGATCAGGGCACCCCAGCCGCAGCCAATGTCTAGCAATCTCTCTCCAGGCTTGAGCGCGAGTTTGCGGCAAATGAGGTCCAGCTTGGCTTGCTGAGCTTTGTCGAGGCTGTCTTTTGGGTTTTGAA
>CANHBY010000295.1 GCA_947458895.1 Burkholderiales bacterium
ACAGCGCATTACACAGGCCCTGCACAAGCAGCAAGCCGCGCCCGAGCGGATAGCCCCTGCCGTGCCATTGACGCGCACAGCAGACATTCCCTCTCGCATGGCCTCCCTGTATGAGGCTGGGCACCTCTGGGATCAAACGCCTCTGACTCAACGCATTGCCGCTTTGCGCCGAGCCGCTGATTCACTCGAACACCAGCTGCCCGAATTTTGTGCCCTGTTGATCGATGAGGCCCATAAAACCTGGGCCGATGCGGTTTCTGAAGTGCGTGAGGCGGTAGATTTTTTGCGCTACTACGCCCAACAAGCTGAGCAAGACCTGACCCCCGTTGTTCTTCCTGGCCCCGTGGGTGAGAGCAACGAGCTGCGCATGCGCGGGCGAGGCGTGTTTGTGTGCATCAGCCCTTGGAACTTTCCTTTGGCCATTTTTGTCGGGCAGGTCGCGGCCGCCCTGGTGTGCGGCAATGGCGTGGCCGCCAAGCCAGCCGAGCAAACACCCCGTGTGGCGGCGCTGGCGGTGGCCTTGCTGCAGGCAGCCGGTGTGCCAGCGCAGGCCTTGCAGCTTTTCAATGGCCCTGGGGAAGACACCGGTGCCAGCCTGGTGGCCGACCCCCACACCGCAGGCGTGTGCTTTACCGGCTCGACCGAAGTGGCCCGTTTGATTTATCGCCAATTGGCCGCCAAAGAGGGCCCGATTGTTCCGCTGATCGCTGAAACCGGCGGCATCAATGCCATGTTGGTGGACAGCACAGCCCTGCCTGAGCAGGTGGTGGACGCCGTGGTGCAAAGCGCCTTTCGATCGGGGGGCCAACGCTGCTCGGCTCTGCGCCTGCTTTGCATCCACACCGCCATCGCGGACCCTGTGATCGCCATGCTGCAAGGCGCCATGCAGACCTTGTGTGTGGGAGACCCCAGCTTATTTCAAACGGATATCGGCCCCCTGATCGATCTCGAAGCGGCACAGGCCGTGGGGGCGCATGTTCAGCGGCTTCGTCAAACTGCGCGGCTCATTGCACAAAGCCCTCCACCGCCTGCGGGTGCACAGGGGAATTTCATCTTGCCGGTGGCCTTCGAAATTCAAGATGTCCACGCGATTGGGCAAGAGATTTTCGGTCCCGTTTTGCATGTTGTGCGCTGGGGTGGCAAGGCCGATTCAGACGATGGGATGGGCATGATCCAGCGCATCAACAGCTTGGGCTATGGGCTCACGCTGGGGCTGCACACGCGCATTGATGACCGAGCGCGGCGCTGGGCTGCTGCGGCCAGGGTGGGGAATGTTTATGTGAATCGCAACATGGTGGGTGCGGTGGTGGGCGTGCAACCCTTTGGTGGCGAAGGCTTGAGCGGCACCGGCCCCAAGGCGGGCGGCCCCCATTACCTGGCACGTTTTTGCGCTGAACAAACCTTCACCAACAACACGGCGGCGGCAGGCGGCAATGTGGATTTGTTGGTCGGTGCCGCATCCCTGTGCAGCCAGACCTCCTGACACCGCCTGGCCAGCCACCTTATCGAGGTTAATCCGCCTCGCCGCCCTTGCCCCCACGGGCCGGCCGAGGCCAAAGGGCCCACAAGCGCAGCGGCTGCTTCATTCGCCCAGCCTGCTGCTCCGCCTCGTCGCCCCAGCCCCAGAAGTAATCGGCCCGAACCGCGCCTTGAATGGCCGCGCCGGTGTCTTGAGCCATCACGATCCGGCGCAAGGGCGCATTGCTCAGGGGCTCGGTGGTGTCAAGCCAAATGGGCGTGCCATAGGGGATGCTTTGGGGGTCGACTGCAATCGAACGCCCTGGCGTCAGGGGCACAGCCTGGGCGCCCTTGGGGCCCAATTGGGGGTTGGGCAAAGCCTCCTCCCGGAAAAACACCACGCGCGGATTGGCCCACAGCATGCTCTGTAGCCGCGTGGGGTTACGCTGCGCCCACGCCTTGATGGCCGGCCAGGAGGCCTGCGCAGGCGTGATCTCCCCTTGGTCGATCAGCCAACGCCCCACGGATTTGTAAGGCTGATCGTTGTGCCCGGCAAAGGCCAATCGAACCCATTGGCGCTGGCCACTGGGTTCGATGATCTGCAGCCGCCCAGAGCCCTGAATCTGCAAAATCAAAGCATCAAGGGGGTCGTCGACGTAGGCGATTTCATTGCCGCGCAGGCTGTCTTGCGCGGCGGGCAGGGTGTCAATTTGTTGCCGCGTCCAGTAAGGCTTGCGCCGCGCCAGATCAGCGGGCGGCGCATAAAGCGGCACTTTGAAACGCGCATCGGGTTTGCGCTGCGCGGCAATCATGGGTTCGAAATACCCGGTGATCAGGCCCTCACTGGCGCCCTCTATGGATTCCACGCGGTAGGGCTTCAGGTGTCTTTGCATCCACTCGCGCGTTTGCTCGTCATTTTGGGGGGGCAGGGCTGCGGCTGCCACGCACAGCGTTTGCCACCCCGAAGACGGCCGTTCGCAACTGCGCAGCAAGGCAGGCCACAACTCCACTGAGCGATCAGACTCCCAGTCTGGCAGCTCTGCCCAGGCTACAGGCACCCAGCGTGAGCGTGGGCGCAACCAGGCTGAGGCAGCCGGCCCGGCTGGGCCTGCCGTTGACACGGGTGGCGCCATCAAGGGGGTGGGGATCGGCGCTGGCAGGGCGGTCGTTGAGGGGGTGACCGTTAGGGCTGCCGCGGGAGCACTCGGCCGCGATGCTCCCGGCTCGGTCGCACAGCCGCCCAACAAGCCCCCTAGAATCAGCGCACCCAACAAGGCCCCTGTCGGGGCGATCCGGAGTCGAATCATGTGGTTGTTGATTTTAGAAGCCCTCGGCGCATTGGCAGTGTTTGTGCTGATTGTTTGGTGGACCATGTTCTCAGGCCGCAAAAAGGGCGAGCTACGCTCTGACTCTCAAGACGACTGACACGCCCTAGCCCTGCCCGTACCCCACAAAATGGAAGCGGCAGAAAGTTCATCATTCAAGCAGAGAGAAAGCTTCGCACATGGTCTGCAACAGGGCGTAGCCGCGCCAGATAATTTGATGGCCTGGCGGAGGCTG
>CANHBY010000296.1 GCA_947458895.1 Burkholderiales bacterium
CTCCTCGGCGCCTTCAATGTCTTGGCCAATTTGTTTGAGACGCTTGCCCAATTCGGCGATGCGTGCGCTCGCCAAGCTAGGTGTGGCCAGTTCGGCTTCGAGGCCTTGCTTCTCAGTGGACCAGGTGGCGAGTTGCTGCTCGATGCGTTTGAACTCGGCGCGCAGCTGCTTGGTTTGGTCGGAGTTTTGTGGCTTGGTTGGGGCTGAGGCTTTGCGCTCGCCCCTTTCGGACGGCGCGGTGGCCGGGGCCAGCGGGGTTGGCGCGGTAAGCAGTTCACGGCGGTCTTCGCGGGCGGCCTTGGCCATGTCGCGCGAGTTTTGCAGCAGCCACTGTTGGTAGTCATCGAGGTCGCCATCGAAGGGGTGAATGCCGCCCTTGGTGACGAGCCAGAATTCATCGCAAACCTCGCGCAACAAAGCGCGGTCGTGGCTCACGAGCAGCACACTGCCCTCGAACTCGTTGAGGGCCATGGAGAGGGCCTCGCGGGTGGTCAAATCGAGGTGGTTGGTGGGCTCGTCCATCAGCAGCAGATTGGGCCGTTGCCACACCAGCATGGCCAACACCAAGCGGGCTTTTTCGCCGCCGCTCATGCTGCCCACGGGTTGGCTCACCATTTCGCCTACAAAGCGGAAGGAGCCCAAAAAGTCGCGCAGCTCTTGCTCGCGCCCTGCAGGGCCTACATCACGGGCCAAACGAATCATGTGCATCAACGGGCCGTCGTCGAGCTGGAGCACATCCAACTCTTGCTGGGCAAAGTAGCCGATGGACAGGCCCTTGCCTTCGGTGATCTCGCCAGCCAGTGGCGCCAGTGCGTGGGCAATGGTTTTGACGAGTGTGGACTTGCCCTGCCCGTTGGCGCCGAGAACCCCGATGCGCTGGCCGGCCAGCACCGAGCGGTTCAACCCTTTGAGAATGGGGGTGCCGCCATAGCCACAATCTACGCCTGAGAGCGACAACATCGGGTTAGGCAGGCTCAAAGGCTCGCGGAATTCGAAATGGAAATCGCTGCTGGCGAGCACGGGGGCCAGCTTTTCCATGCGGGCCAGCGCCTTGACCCGGCTTTGCGCCTGCTTGGCTTTGCTGGCCTTGGCCTTGAATCGATCAATGAATTTTTGCAGGTGGGCCATGCGCTCTTGCTGCTTGGCCATGTTGGCCTGGGCCAGGCGCATACGCTCAGCGCGCATCTCTTCAAAGGCGGTGTAATTGCCGCCGTAACGTGTCAGGGCGGCTTCGTCCAGATGGACCGTGACCTGGGTGATGGCATCCAGAAATTCGCGGTCATGGCTGATGACGATCATGGTGCCCTCGAAGCGTTTGAGCCAGGCCTCAAGCCAGACCAGGGCGTCCAAGTCCAAGTGGTTGGTGGGCTCATCGAGCAGCATCAGATCAGCAGGGCACATCAGGGCACGTGCCAGTTGAAGCCGCATGCGCCAGCCGCCGGAAAAACTATTGACGGGGCTGTCAACTTGGTCAATGCGAAAACCCAGGCCCATCAACAGGGCCTGCGCTCGCGGCCTGGCCTCAAAGCCGCCAGCCTCGTAAATGGCTTGGTGGGCCTCGCCCATGGCATGCCCATCGTCTTCGGCTTCGGCCTTGGCCAAAGCCGCTTGGGCTTCCATCAGACGGGTGTCGCCTTGCAGCACAAACTCTGTGGCGCCATCCGAGGTTTCGGGCATATCCTGGGCCACTTCCGCCACGCGCCAACGCGCGGGAATCGAGACTTCGCCACCATCGGCACCCAATCGCTTGGCAAACAGCGAAAACAGCGATGACTTTCCCGCGCCGTTGCGCCCCACCAAGCCGATCTTCTCGCCAGGGTTGAGCGTCAAGGAGGTGTTTTGCAGGACGACTTTAACGCCACGGCGCAGGGTAATATTTTTAAGTGTGATCATGAAAGCTGGGGTCAGGTCTTGACACCTCCTCCATTCACCCTGAGTGAGTCGAAGGGCGAATGGAGGAGGTGGGGGAATGCAAGAAATCTCTATTAATGTGGTGAGGGAACCTCTGCAAAACCCATCTTGGATGATGGCGCTTTTAAGAGATAGGGGATGCAAGGCGGATTTTGCGGAGGTTTCTTAGTTAAATTTTGAATTTTTAAGCGGCATATTTGACACGCAGATCTTGGAAGAAGCTCTTAACCCGCTCGGGTGATTGTTCGAGACAACCTTCGGGGGCCTGTGGCCTTGATGAGGATGCCCGAGGCAAATGTTGTGAAATACTTTCTCGTCAATCCCAATTGGCACCCAACAGCAGATAGCATTCAGAAGATTCGAATAGCAGGTTTCCGCCCCCTCCACGCACCTACCAGTGTGCTCGAAGTGTCAACCCTGATGGCCAGGTCAAATTCCCCCGCCCGTGGCCACCCCAAATTCCCCCAGGCAGCACGGGTTGATTATGACGGTTCAGCGTCCATGGCAATGCGGGCAGCCGCCTCCTTGAGCCTGTAGCTCTTGCCCTCAAACTCCAGCATCGTGCAGCGGTGCATCAGCCTGTCTAAAATCGTGCTGGCCATGGTCATGTCACCTATTCACCCGGCAATTAAGGTTTGCCACTGGCATATTTGAATTTCGGGTCATCGAAGTACGAGCGTACGCGCTCAGGATGCTGCTGGAGCATTTCCATATGTGCCTTGGTCGCTTCCTTGAGCTTGTCCTTGGTGCGCGTCTGCACCCTTGAGCCAAGCGCGTACTTGAGATCAGCGTTGAGCCGTTCGTCAGGGTTCAGATCGGGGCTGTAGCTGGGCAGGTAGAACGCCTCGATCTGCTCCTTGTGCTCGGCCAACCACGCCTTGACCGGCTTGCTGTGATGCACCCGCAGGTTGTCCAGTATCAGGAAGACCTTCTTGTCAGCATCCTTGATGAGAGCTTTCAGGAACTCGATGAACTTGTTTTGAGTTTGCGCATGTTGATCCTTAGGGCGGCCATAAAGCTCCTGCAAATGCAGCAAAGCTATACGGCCAGCCTGAGTTGATTCATGCGCAACACCCGTTGCGGTGTCGTATACCAACGGGC
>CANHBY010000297.1 GCA_947458895.1 Burkholderiales bacterium
AGATGTACCGCAGGGCGCGTGCACTGCGTGGAGTGAAGAAAATTCTCGTCAGTTCAGGGCTGCGTTACGACTTGGCGATTCGATCGCCCGAATACATCAAGGAGCTGGTCACGCACCATGTGGGCGGCTACCTCAAAATTGCGCCGGAGCACACCGAGCAAGGGCCGCTGTCCAAGATGATGAAGCCAGGCATTGGCTCTTATGACCGCTTCAAGCAGTTGTTTGAGAAGTTCAGTGCCGAAGCTGGCAAGAAGCAGTACCTGATTCCTTACTTCATCGCAGCCCACCCAGGCACCCGAGATGAAGACATGATGAACCTGGCGGTCTGGCTCAAGCGCAATGGCTTCAAGGCAGATCAGGTGCAAACCTTCTACCCCAGCCCCATGGCCACCGCCACGGCGATGTACCACTCAGGCAAAAACCCCCTGCGCAAAATCACCCGTAACAGTGAGCCGGTGGACATTGTGCGTGGCGATAAAAGGCGGCGGCTTCACAAAGCTTTCCTGCGCTACCACGACCCCAACAACTGGCCTTTGCTTCGTGAGGCGCTGAAGGCCATGGGCCGTGCTGATTTGATCGGCAATGGCAAACATCACCTCATCCCCACCTTCCAACCGGCCACAGACGGCAGCTATCAAAGCGCCCGTCGTAAAAATTCGACGCCTTCGGCACCGGTTCGTGGGCGGCTCTTGACCCAGCACACCGGCTTGCCGCCACGCCAGACAGGGGCAGGGCGTCCCACTGTGAAGTCCGGTGCGGGAGGCAAGGTGGGGGGCAAGCGCGGGTCGAGTTGAGGGGTTTTGAGATTCGGCAATGGGCCCAAGGGCGCAGTCGTGGCACATTGGGGTTTGTAGACTTGGCATGCGGTTTGCGGTGCCACATTGGCTCAGGTCAACTGACTGACGTGATTTTTCGCGGCTCAGCTTCTCATCTCCTCACTGCCCATGTACGCCCATTTTTTTGGCCTCAAGCAAGAGCCGTTCTCGATCGCGCCCGACCCTCGCTATCTGTTCATGAGCGAGCGCCACCGCGAGGCTTTGGCTCATTTGCTCTATGGGCTCAACGGTGGTGGTGGTTTTGTTCTGCTGACGGGTGAAATCGGTGCAGGCAAGACCACGGTGTGCCGCTGCTTCCTGGAAAAAATCCCCAAGCGCTGCAATGTGGCGTACATCTTCAACCCCAAGCTCACAGCCCTTGAGTTACTCAGGGCTATCTGTGAGGAGTTTCGCATCACGGTGCCCGAGCCTGTGCTGCATCCCACGGTGTCAGACTACCTGCGCGTCATCAATGAGTTTTTGATTCGCACCCACTCAGTGGGGCAGAACAATGTGCTGATCATTGACGAGGCCCAAAACCTCTCGGCCGATGTGCTGGAGCAGCTTCGGCTTTTGACGAATTTAGAGACCAATAAGCGCAAGCTGCTGCAGATTATTTTGATCGGCCAGCCGGAGCTGCGTGACCTGTTGGCACAGCCCGAATTGGAGCAATTGGCCCAGCGCATCATTGCTCGGTTTCACCTTGAGGCCTTGACGGCTGAAGAGACCTCCCGCTATATCCGGCACCGCATGTTGGTGGCGGGCATGAAAGAGAGCCTGCCCTTCGATGGCCGGGCTCGGCGGCGAATTCATGAGCTGACCCGCGGCGTGCCGCGCCGTATCAATCTGTTGTGCGATCGGTCTTTGTTGGGCGCCTATGCGAATGGGCAGACCAAGGTCGATCGGCGAACCGTGAATCAGGCGGCCCAGGAGGTGTTCTATACCTCACCCTCCCAGGGGCCTGTTTGGCGCAGGATGAAAAGTTGGTGGGCTTGGAGTGCATTGCTTCTGGGGATGATCTTGATGGTTGGCGCCGGCAGTCTGGTTGGCATGAAATTCGCTCCCCATCCAGCGAACTCACTGGATGCTGCTGCCCAGGGCGAGCCCCAGAAATCTGCGATTGCACAGTTGCCAGAGCCCGACTTGGCCCTGTTTGGCCCCTCTACCGCAGAGGGGGCTGTGGCGCACGAGCAGGGCCGCCCCCCTTTTCTCACAAGCGATTTTGGTATGTTCTCGACGGTGTGGAGAAGTGAAGATGAGGCGTGGCGTGCGCTGGCAACCCTTTGGGGCGTATCGGTTCCCAGCGATCAGGACCCTTGCCGCTTTACCGCTCGAAGCCAAGTTCAGTGCCACCACGGTAGCACCACGCTGACGCAGGTTCGTCGGCTCGATCGGCCTGTGATCGTGCGTTTGAGTGACTCGAGCGACAGGCCAGTTCATGCGTTGCTGATGGGCCTGGGGAACCACAGTGCGACCTTGCGCATGGGTAGCCAGACCCAAACGGTTTCCCTGGTGTCACTGGCCGCGTTATGGCGTGGCGAGTTCGCGACCCTGTGGCGTATACCCCCCGGCTTCACGCCGCGAATTAAAGAGGGCCAGGCGGGCGTTGTGGTGGACTACCTCGCGGCTCAATTGGCGGCCTACCTGGGTGAGCCATCGCCCACTCGCAAAGCCACGTTGGACGGCACGCTCCGATCCAAATTGTCGACCTTCCAAATCGCCCAAGGTCTCACCCCAGACGGTATTCCTGGCCCCACCACGTTCATGCATCTCAATCTTGTGGCTGGCGTTGACGAGCCGCGCCTGATGCGCCCTGCCATCGAGATTCCCTGAGAGAGAAGCGATGTCCTACATTCTTGATGCCCTTCGCCGAGCCGAAGCTGAGCGTGTGAGTGGCAAGGTCCCCGGCCTCCACGCGCAATCTGCCTCATCTGGAAAGCGGGATGTTCACACACGCCCCTTATGGAGCGGGCCATGGGTTTGGGTGGGTTCCGGTGTCTGCGGCGGAGTTCTGGTGGCTGCGTTGGCCGTGTGGCTGTTGACACAGCCTGCACCCACCCCACCTCCTGCCGTGGTTGTGGCACCGCGTGCGCCTGTCACTGAAGCAACACCTGTCCCCCTGACGCCCACCAATTCCTCGGTTGCGCCCGCCTTGGCTCAGCGCGAGACGCCGGCCTATAACGCTCCGCCCAT
>CANHBY010000298.1 GCA_947458895.1 Burkholderiales bacterium
ACGCCTAACATCCACCGGGCTATTCATGCCGTACTCCCTTACTGGGCGCGACAAAATTCTGTCGTACGCTTTAGAAGGATATGTCTGGCAAAGCGGTGGTTTTCAAGTGAGGCTTTACCCGAATGCCTTAGAGGCATCGTGATGGGCGTGCCTCATTCAGGCTATTTGTAGGCAGGGCGGTACATGTCCTCCCACTTGATCGCCGGGGGCCCGTGCCCGCTAACCCTCCAGCTGCTTCTGGAACACCAACCCTGCGTGTTCACGCAGTGCATGGAATTTGATTTTGGGCCAGTTGGCTTCAATAGCGCGCAGTTCGGGGGCGTATTCAACCAAAACCGTGGGTGCATCGACTGCATCCAGCGCCACCCGATGAGCGTTGGCGTCGATGAAACGCTTGAGCTCGTTAGGGTCGTCAGCGGTCACCCAGCGGGCCACCTGGAAGCGGCAGGGCTGAATGCGCGCCTTGACACCGTATTCATGCTCCAAGCGGTGGGCCACCACCTCAAACTGCAACTGCCCCACCGCACCCAACAAGAGTACCGAGCCGGCCACCGGCCGAAACACTTGAATTGCGCCTTCTTCGCCCAATTGCGTCAAACCTGCACGCAATTGCTTTGATCGCAGAGGATCTGCAACCTCCACGCTGCGGAACATTTCCGGCGCAAAGAACGGCAGCCCGGTGAATTGCAAGGCCTCACCTTCGGTCAGGGTGTCACCCAACTGCAAAACGCCATGGTTGGGGATGCCGATGATGTCGCCTGCAAAAGCTTCTTCGAGCAGCTCACGGCGCTGTGACAAGAACGAGACCACTGTGTTGGGACGCAACTCTTTGCCTGAGCGCACCACCTTCAAGCGCATGCCACGCTCGAAATGCCCTGAGGCGACGCGCAAGAAGGCGATGCGGTCGCGGTGGGCAGGGTCCATGTTGGCCTGGATTTTGAAGACGACGCCGCTGAATTTGGGCTCCTCGGGGTGCACCTCGCGCTGAATGGCCACACGAGTGCTGGGGGGCGGGGCCAGCTCAACCAGTGCATCGAGCACCTCGCGCACGCCAAAGTTGTTCACGGCGGAGCCAAAAAACATCGGGGTTTGCCGGCCTGCCAAAAACTCGGTTCGGTCAAAAGCCGGCGCGGCTTCACGCACCAATGAAATTTCACCCTCTGCCTGCTCGTATTGCATACCGAAACGCTGGGCGTAGGCAGGGTTGTTCAGGCCATGGAGGATTTCGTCATCTTGCCCGGCGCGGTCTTCGCCAGGGCTGAACACACGCATTTGCTGGGCGCGCAGGTCCATCACGCCATGAAAAGCCTTGCCCATGCCCACAGGCCAGGTGAAGGGCACCACGGTCATGCCGAGCTCGCGCTCGATCTCATCCATCAGGCTCAGAGGCTCTTGCACCTCACGGTCCATCTTGTTGACGAAGGTGAGGATCGGCGTATTTCGAGCGCGGCAAACCTGCAGCAGCCGGCGGGTTTGGGGCTCAACGCCGTTGGCTGCGTCGATCACCATCAAGGCCGCATCGACGGCGGTGAGCACGCGATAGGTGTCTTCGGAGAAGTCTTGGTGGCCGGGGGTGTCGAGCAGGTTGATCACGCAATCGCGGTACTCCATTTGCATCACCGAGCTGGCCACCGAGATGCCGCGCTGCTTCTCGATTTCCATCCAGTCTGATGTGGCATGCCGTGTGGCTTTGCGGGCTTTCACCGATCCTGCAATTTGAATGGCGCCCGAGAACAGCAGGAGCTTTTCGGTGAGGGTGGTCTTGCCCGCATCAGGGTGGGAGATGATGGCAAAGGTTCGACGACGCTGAACCTCCCTGCGCAAAGGTTGGGCAGGAAAGCTGGATAAATCGAGAGACATGGCGCTGAGCAGCCACCGGCGCAGCACAGTGTGTGGCGCAGTGGGCAGAATGGATGAAAAGGGTGATTATCGGCGCTTCGCTGGGGCGATGGGGTCAATCCTGAGGCGGCATGAAAACCCTGACCGTGCGCATGATCTGTTGGACATAAGGCTCTTTTTGGCCTTCCGGAGCCGCCTCCTGAAGCGCCTGCTGGGTCGCCTCCTTCCCCGCGCCACGCATCATGAGCCAAGCAGCCAGATAAGGGGCCGCCAAACCGCCACTGGAGGTGGCCACCGACCCGCGCGCATGGAAAGGCTCCTTGACCACACGAACGCCTGCTTCGTTCAACCAGGGTTTGGTGTGGACATCAACGCAGGCCGGCATCTCGGCCAAGAGGCCCAGGCGGCCGAGCATCAAAGACCCAGAGCCCTGAGCAGCGATCAACTGCCTCAGGGGGTCAAGTTGAAATCGGTCCACCAAGGCACTGTTTTCGGCCATGGCACGCGCATAGGTGTTGCTGCCAAAAACAACCGCATCGGCCTCGTTGGCAAACTCTAAGGGCCGGGCTGCGTGCACCGTGACCCCACTCATTGAGGTGATCTGAGAGGCCAGGCTGGTGATTTCAGCCTTCCAGCCATGGGTGCCGAGGCGATTCAACAAGCCACACAGGATGAACAACTCCAGCTCATCGAAGCCATCAAAAGCCAGCAAGGCAATGCGCATCAAGTTCTCCTCGCCAGGGTTTGCCCAATAGGGCCTGTTCGGGAAGTCGTTGGCGGCCAGGAAATGGTCTATTGGAGTGAGCTGCAAGGCGCAAAGCACAGCAATACCAGGAGGTATTGCGAGCATTTGCAACGCCGCAGATCCCTTCAAGAGACCGTTTTATGATTGGCAAGGACTTTGCGAACAGGCCCTGATCAACAAGCTTGTGGGCACCTCAGCGAGCGGCGTTGATCAAACGCAAAAATGGCCCAATCGGCTACTCAGGCCGACACTCAGGTGAACACTCAGGTCAACAGCGTCACACCGTTCAGCGAACAGGCATACACCGCATTTCGCAACGCCGCGATGGCCTCGTAGCGTGTGAAGGTTCGGCGCCATACCAAGACCACGCGGCGTGTGGGAACCGGGTCGGCAAAGGGGATGTACTTCACGTGCGGCTGGGGC
>CANHBY010000299.1 GCA_947458895.1 Burkholderiales bacterium
TCTTACTGCGGCCAAGAGGGGCTCGACGACATTGATCGCGAAAAACCACACATGATCTTGCTGGACCTGCACCTGCCCGACATGACCGGCATGCAGGTACTGCAGCAGCTGAAACTAGACCCTGAAACCGCCAGCATCCCCGTGATCATCGTGTCAGCTGATGCGATCACATCGCAAATCAGCGAGGTCTTGGCCGCCGGAGCGGTGCGATACTTGACAAAACCTGTGAGCGTCAGCGAGCTACTGGCAGCCTTGGATGCCGAGCTTGAAGACGCTGAAACTCGCTACGGCGAACCCTGAACCTAGCCCTCATGAATCCGTTTTCTGACCTGCAACTGCGCAATCTAGCTGAGCAATTTTCAACGCCTCTGTGGGCTTACGATGCCGCCACCATTCGTGCGCGAATCGCACAGCTCAAATCATTCGACGCCATTCGCTTCGCCCAAAAAGCCTGCTCGAACATTCACATTCTTCAGCTGATGAAGGAAGCAGGTGTCGTGGTTGATGCGGTGTCTTTGGGAGAAATCGAGCGCGCCCAAAGAGCCGGCCTCACCGACACCTCAGACCCTGTACATGCTGACCTGGTCTTCACCGCTGACCTCATCGACCGCCCCACGCTGGCGAAGGTGGTTGCCGATCGAATCCCCCTCAATGCGGGCTCTGTCGACATGCTCCACCAACTCGGTGCGGCCTCAAACGGCCACCCCGTGTGGCTGCGCATCAACCCCGGGTTCGGGCATGGCCACAGCAATAAAACGAATACTGGCGGCGAACACAGCAAACACGGCATCTGGCACACCGATCTCCCACAGGCCCTAGCAGCCATCAAGCAGCACCGACTCCAATTGGTGGGGCTGCACATGCACATTGGCTCAGGGGTTGACTACAGCCACCTGGCTCAGGTTTGCGGCGCCATGGTTTCACTGGTCGAATCGGTCCATGCCCACGGGCATGACATTCAAGCCATTTCCGCGGGGGGCGGTCTGTCCATCCCCTATAAATCGGGCGACGCCGAAGTCGACACCGAGCATTACTTCAAACTCTGGGATGCCGCACGCCAAAGAGCTGCGGCCATCGTCGGCCACGCACTACAGCTCGAGATCGAGCCAGGCCGCTTTCTGGTGGCCGAAAGCGGCGTCTTGCTCAGTGAGGTGCGTGCTGTGAAAAATATGGGCAGCAACCATTTTGTGCTCGTTGATGCAGGATTCAATGAACTGATGCGGCCAACGCTTTATGGCAGCTATCACGGCATCAGCATCGTTCCCCCAGCCAGCACCGAGACACGGCCCCAGGGCACCCAGCCCACGGTGGTGGCCGGGCCACTGTGTGAGTCGGGTGATGTATTCACCCAGCTCGAAGGTGGAGTGGTCACCCAGCGTGAGCTGCCACAGGCCCAAATCGGTGACCTGCTGGTATTTCACGACACAGGCGCCTACGGCGCAGCCATGTCATCTACCTACAACAGCCGCCCACTCATCCCTGAAGTGCTGATCGAGAACGGGCAGCCTCGGCTGATCAGGCGGCGTCAAACCGTGAGCGAACTGCTCTCACTCGAGTCGCTGTGAGCACCAAGCCATCGGTACCCAACTCCCTGCCGATCGGGAAGGTACTGATGCAGGCAGAGCCACTGCAACGGCTTCAGCAACGCATCCAGGAATCCAAGGACCGCTTTGAAGCGGTCAAGGGGTGCATCCCTGCAGCCCTGCTGAGCTACATCAAGCCAGGCCCTGTGGACGAAGGCCAATGGACCCTGCTGGTCAGCAACACCGCGGTAGCCGCCAAGCTGCGCCACCTTCAGCCGCTCATGGAAGATGCACTCCGAGCCCATGATTGGCGTGTGTGCAGTCTGCGGATCAAGATTCAGCGCCAGGACGCAGGCGCCCGATAGGCCGAGCAGCCCCTGGGGTGATGAGCATCTTCGCTCTTAAAACCGGCGCTCTTAAAACCGGCGCTCTTAAACCAGCGCTCTTAAAACACCAAGGCTCCCCAGAGGGAGCCTTGGAAACAATTGGTGCCCCCGACAGGAATCGAACCCGTGACCTTCGGTTTACAAAACCGCTGCTCTACCAGCTGAGCTACAAGGGCATTAACTGTTTATTGTAAAGCCGATCGTGAGTGCTTTGATGCGGCTTTACTTGATTCGTTTCAAAGAGGGTCGCCCAGGGGTGGGCGCCTCAGGTGGCGGCGCATCAGGATCATCCGTTGCTGCGCCTGTAGGCGAGGCATCGGCAGTGGCGGAGCCACTGGTGGCCAACCTCAGACCGCGCTCGCTCGAAGCTTCACCGGAACCCGACTTGACCGGTGCAGCCGCATCCGCCAAAGCCGGTGCTGGAAACGCCATGCCCTGCCCGTTTTCACGAGCGTAAATGGCAATCACATGATCCACAGGCACGTAGATCTGTCGGGCAACACCCCCAAAACGGGCATTGAACTCAATGGCTTCGTTGCCCAAACGCAAGCCGCTGGTGGCATCAAAGCTGACGTTCAGAACGATCTCATTGTTCTTCACATACTCCTGGGGCACAGTGACGCCAGTGCCCACAAAAACCGCAAGGTAGGGAGTGAACCCATTGTCAGTGCACCATTCATGCAAAGCCCTCACTAAGTAAGGGCGAGTCGAGGTGCCGCTGGATGCGGTCGGTGCAACAGGTATGTTCATGGAAGAGTGGAGTAAGGCGCCCGGATCGACCGATTACTTGCGCATGACCTTTTCAGAAGGAGTCAATGCCTCAATGTAAGCAGGCCGCGAAAAAATACGCTCGGCATACTTCAGCAGCGGCAACGCATTCTTGGACATTTCAATGCCGTAGTAATCAAGACGCCACAGCAGCGGTGCAATGGCCACGTCGAGCATCGAGAAGTCGTCACCCAACATGTATTTGTTCTTGAGGAAGATCGGGGCAAGCTGTGTGAGCCGGTCGCGGATCTGAGCACGAGCACGCTCGAGCTGCTTGTCGTTGGCCTTCACGCCGCGTGACTCGAGCAGGTTCACGTGGGCAAA